>JAIRVC010000389.1 GCA_031254095.1 Acidobacteriota bacterium | reverse complement strand
TCTGGTAGTTCAGGTTGGCAGTATGTAGCTGCCCGGAGAAAACACCATACTGGGAGCCTGTCGGAAACTGGTAGGCGTAAAGAGGATCGCCGTGAACGTCCACCACGGGGCGCTGTGGAGTAGAACCGGCGGGGCCCGATATCACCGACGGAAGCGTGGAAGCGTTGACATTGCGCGTGCCGTCAAGCCAACGGTAGATGCCCTTGCGTGCGCAGGGCGTTAAAACTGTGCTGACGACCGACTCGCGGCCACGGGAAATCGCCTGATCCCATGACACGAAGAAAAACGTCCTATTCCGAATGATCGGGCCGCTGGCCGTAAGCGTATAGTTATTAAGGTTGCGCCAAGGGAGTGGCGCAACAAACTCAGGCGCAACATCTTTAGCGTTGTAATCGTAAGCGTCAAGAGCCGTGTTCTGGATATTCCAGACACCGGAGCCGTGGAATGTGTTCGAACCCGACCTGGTGGTTATCTGAACCTGTCCGGCTCCGCGTCCCAATTCCGCGTCCACCGGGGACATGATCATTTTGAATTCGCCAACCATATCAGGATTAATACGGGCAGGGGAAACAACGCCCGAGTTGAAGCGCAACTCGCTTACCGAAATACCGTCACGAGTAATATTGATATTGTAGGCGGCGACTCCGGCTAAACTCTGCGACGCCCCTGTCGTCCCGACCACGCCGCCCATGATTTTGAGTAAGTCCATGGCGTCGTTGGCGACAAGAGGAAGGTCGACAACCATTTCATGCTGCACCACGGTTCCGGTTGAAGAACCCGATTCGAGAACCATGTGTTCAACGGTTGATACTACTTCTACTTCCGTGGTGATTCCTGCGACGACCATATCAAAATCCAGACGAAGCTGGGCGCCCGCTCCCAGCCTTACTTCCGTCCTGGTGGATCGCTGGAAACCGCTCAGTTCCGCGGTTACACGATAAGTGCCGGGCTGAAGGCTGGCGAAATTGTAAACACCCGAACTGTTTGTCGCAACTCTCGTTTCAATGCCGGTGCTTTCGTTGACGGCCGTAATATTGGCACCCGGCAGAACCGCGCGCGAGGCATCCATAACCGTTCCGCCAAGAGATGCGGTGGAGGACTGACCGAACGCCGTCGCGGACAACAGCGCAATAAATAGAAGCGCAATCAGACACGCTTCCATCCTGAAAAATCGTTTTTTTATTCTCTTATTTTTTCGGGATGGGGAGGGGGAGGGGGTAAACAGCGTTCCTTTCAAAATGCTTTTTTCGAACATGCGCTACCTCTCGTCAATAAACCAATATTATTTTTCGGCCAAGACGAAAAATAAAAGTAAAGACAAAACCGCCTTTGAGGCCCTTCTTCCTCAAAGGCAACAAGGTAATCCAATCTGTTCTAATGTGTTTATCTCTAAATCTTAGACGGTCTTATACTATTTCTAATATTTTCGCAATGTCAACAAAAAATCAGGGAATCAGAATATTCGAGTCGGGCTTAGCTCAGGAGCAGTTCAAGATCCTCGGCGTGCAGGTTTTTGAGGACGCTGCCGTCCTGATTAATTATGGCGTCGGCGATCTCGCGCTTGGATTCCTGCAATTGCAGCACCTTTTCCTCAACCGTGTCCCTGGCGATGAGCCGGTAGGCAAAAACAGAACGCGTCTGGCCGATGCGGTGCGTGCGGTCTATCGCCTGGGCTTCCACGGCGGGATTCCACCAGGGGTCGAGCAGAAAGACGTACTCCGCCGCCGTCAGGTTCAGGCCGAGCCCTCCCGCTTTCAGGCTTATCAGAAACAGCTTTATTTCCGGGTCGCCCTGAAACCGTTCAACGGGGGCGGCGCGGTCTTTTGTCTTTCCGTCGAGGTATTCATAACGAATTTTTTCCTCGTCAAGACGCAGGCGGAGCAGGGAAAGCATTGATGTGAACTGCGAAAAAACCAGAGCCTTGTGATCCTCTTCCGTCACTTCCCGCAGTTGATCAAGAATCAGATCCATTTTCGCGCCCGGCTCATTCGCGCGTTTCGGGTCAATCAGCCCGGGATGAATGGCGGCCTGCCGCAGCCTCAGGAGCGCTTCAAGAATGTGCATTTTTGATTTTTCAATTCCATCGTTTTTGATGCGGCCTAAAAGCGCGCTGCGGTAGTGGTCGCGCAATTCGTTGTAAAGAGCGCGTTGCGCCGGTTCCAGCGTACAGAAAAGCGTCTGTTCCACTTTTTCCGGCAGATCGCGCGCTACCTGCGCCTTGGTGCGCCGCAAAATGAACGGGCGCAGGGCGCGAGCCAGAAAATCGCGCGTTTCATCGTCGGGTTTTTCAGCCGCGCTTTTACCGTGCCCAAAGACCGCCGCCGAACCGAGCATTCCGGGATTAAGAAATTCAAAAAGACTCCGGAGTTCGCCGACATGATTTTCGATGGGCGTGCCGGACAGCGCCAGCCGATGCCGCCCGGTTAAAAGCCGCGCGGCTTTAGCCGATGCGGTGGATGCGTTTTTGATGGCCTGCGCCTCGTCGAGAATGATGTAATCGAACGTTTTATTCCGAAAGAACGCGGCATCGCGGCGCAAAGTGCCGTAGGTTGTGAAAATGGCGTCATAATCGTCAAAATGTTCATGTCCCCTGATGCGTTCAACGCCGGTGTGTTCAAGAACGCGAAGTCCGGGAATAAAACGCTCCGCTTCCCTAAGCCAGTTAAAAACCAGCGAGCGTGGCATAACAACAAGCGACGGCGGAATTTCACCGGGCGCTGCGGCGCGGGCCGCCCGGCGTTCTTCAAGCAGCGCCAGCACCTGAATGGTTTTTCCCAGGCCCATGTCGTCGGCCAGGCATCCGCCAATGTTAAATTTTTGCAGAAAATGTATCCAGCCCAATCCTTCGCGCTGATACGCGCGAAGCTCTCCCTGAAATCCCGGCGGCGCGACCGAGGGGGCGATGCCTGAAAAATTTCGCAATTCCCCGCGCACATGCTCAAATAGCGCGTCGCGGCTTACTTCCGGCCGCACGGCCAGCAACGCGTCAAGAATGCCGACATGATGGGTTTTGAACCGGACATGATCCCCTTCGGCGGCGCCGATCCCTGAAAGGATGCCGTATTTTTTCAGCCAGTCTTCGGGGATGACGCCGTAACTTCCGTCGTCAAGCCGGATGGTGTTTTCCCGCCGTTTCAGCGCCGCCAAAAGACGTGGGAGCTTTACCCGTGCCCCGCCAAAGTCAACGTCGCCGTGCAATTCAAACCAGTCGATGCCTGAAGAAATGCGCATGTTAAATTCGCCGGGGTTGCGCATGATCCGGCCTTCAGCCTCAACATGCCAGCCCGCGGCGGCCAGTTCACGCACGGCTTTCGGAAAGCGCGCGCGGGAAATAGTCCAGACGGGGATTTTGTAGGCATGGGAATTTACGCTGAACCCGGTTTCAAACAGCTTTTCCCGGAACCGTCCTTCGAGTTCGAAATCACGCACGATGCGCCGGCGCAAGGCCGTCTGCGGAACAGAGTCCGCCGTGCTGTCGGCGGAAATCAGCGCCCCTTCATAATCGAAATAAAAAGCGCCTTCAAGCCCGGAACCTCCCAGGCGTTTGCGCGTTGAGCTTATTTTAACGCACGGACGCGGAACGAGGCGGACATCCTCAAGCCTCAGATTTTCAGGCAGGCGCATCGGCGGCGGCGCGGGCTTCAGGCTATACATGGCTTCAAGCCACTGTTCCGCTTCACGGGCCGGTACGAAAAAAGCCTCTTCCTTACGGAAAAAATCTACCCACTCAAAAGAACCGGAAAACGGGGCGATTTTTCCGCCAGCGGCCAGAAAGCCTTCGGCGCTGACAAATTCCAGCCGCGAGGCGTCGAGTTTGACGCCGTCGCGGTAAAAAGCGCCGCTTACCATGTAGCGTCCCGCGTGTGAATCCGGCCCGGAGAGCGAATCCGGAACAACATCGATGAAAAAATCCCAGGGAGCGACGCCGTCAAAGACGAGCGGCGTCAGTTCGCCGTTTTCAGCCGCGCCGAGATACAAGCGGCCGGTTTGGGCAATACGGGGAAGCAGCGTTTTTAATTCACGCCGCCCAAGATGAAAGCGGAATTGCGAATCAACCGTCGAATTGTAATACCAGGTGTCGCGTCTCGCGCCGATCAGCCTGTCCAAAATTTCCTGATCGGCGGAATTCGGCAGTTCAGGCAGAGCTTCAATAGGAGAACACAGGGTTTTTGGTTTTTTCCAGTCGCCGCTTTTCTGGGGATCACGTATGTCAATGCGGATCGCCATGTTTTTTTCCGAGAATCTGCGCGACCTGTCTATGACGTAAAGTATCTCTCTTCCCGCCGGCCAATCGGCGGTCTGCCGGCGCTCCGGAGATTGTATGACTTGAATGCTGTCAAGCGCTTCACGCCATGAATTTGCCGGCGCGCTGTTTGTGCCCGGCGCAGGCGATTTTGCAACGCGCCGGCGCGACAAAGGCTCACGCAAATCGCCTTCAAAATAGTCATCGGCATCGTCCGCCGTGTCGGAAAACCTGTTTTCGAAAAGCTCAGGAATCATGCAGACAGGAAAATCAGGTTTCCATTTTTCGAAATGCCCGGATTTTTCCAGCACAATGAGCGCTGCCCATACGTGTTTACAGATGTCTCCGTCTTCATCAAACCGGGAACAGTCGCAGGAATAAAACAGGCTTTTCCCGACACGGTCCAGATAAACGGTATGGCGGCGTGTTTCCGTAATCCGCGCGGAAGCAGACGTTTCATCGGCGGACAGAATGCGGACAACGCGCATATTGGCGTAATCCTGCCCACGTGCCCTGTCATAAGAACTCACCAGATGTTCAAAAGCTTTCAGTCGGGACATAAACTATAAATCGTACCCGTGGAAAGCCGTCTTTGCCACTTCTTTTCCAATATGACATGGGGCGCGCGCATCAAAAATGCCGGATTGTGAAAAAAGCCGCCTTACGGCGGCCAGTGATCAGTGGTCAGAAATCAGTGATCAGAAAAATCCGCCGCGATGCGGCTTTTTTGTAATTTCTGTAAAGAAGCTATGATCGAGAAAAAGTATTTGAAGTTCTAATCCGGATATTCAGAATTATTATCAAGTCCGCCAAGCCAGGCCTCAAATTCAACGCCCGACTGCCCGAAAATTCTTGGCGTCGCGGGAAGGGACCGCGAACATTTTCAGGCAACCATGCCTCAATCTTTAAGGCCCTGGCTTGGAACTCAAAGAATTCATAGTCTCTGTAAGCACGTTTCATGCCAATTCAACGGCTGCACACAATACAGCATATCTCATTAATTTTCAAATAGTTACGTATTTAAATAAGAAATTGTGGGCGTGCATAATGCCCGTCAGTATCCAGTTTTTTGAATTTAACCATGAATTATTGAAGTATAGCCGTTTCAGGAGCAGACTTCCGCGTCTTTCAGCGGCAGCCCCACCCTGTCTTTTTCGGACAACAGGGGATCGCCCACTTCCTCCAGCGGCCATTCAATGCCGATGTCGGGATCGTTCCAGCGAATACACCGCTCGTATTCCGGCGCGTAATAGTCAGTTGCCTTGTACGCAAAATCGGCGCTTTCACTCAAAACGAGAAACGCGTGGGCAAAACCGGGCGGAATCCAGAACATTCGGTACGGCATATCGTCGCTCAGTTCGACTCCAGCCCAGCGCCCGAAATGCGGCGAATTACGGCGCACATCAACCGCCACGTCAAACACCCGCCCGTGCGTAACCCTGACGAGCTTGCCCTGCGTTTGCCTGATTTGATAGTGCAGCCCCCGCAATACGCCGCGTGCCGAGCGCGAATGATTGTCCTGCACGAAAACCGGATCAAGCCCGGTCGCCTCGCCAAATACGCGCGCGTTGTAGCTCTCAAGGAAAAACCCGCGCGTGTCGCCAAACACCTTTGGTTCGAGAATCAGCACACCGGGCAGCGCGGTTTGAATGACATTCATCAAAACACCCTGTCTTCCAGCAAACGTTGCAGATAGCGGCCATATTCATTTTTTGCAAGCCGGGCGGCAAGGCGCGTAAGCGCTTCATCGTCTATCCAGCCCGCGCGCCAGGCGATTTCCTCCGGACAGGCTACTTTGAGCCCCTGGCGCTTTTCAATGGCTTGTATGAAAAGGCTTGCTTCGAGCAGGCTCTCATGAGTTCCGGTATCGAGCCAGGCGTGACCGCGCCCCATTACCTGCACATCAAGTTCGCCCCAGGTCAGGTACTGCGAATTGACGTCGGTGATTTCCAGTTCTCCACGCGCGCTCGGCTTTAACTCCGCGGCAATATCGGTCACCCGGTTGTCGTAGAAATACAGCCCAGTTACCGCATAACGGCTTTTCGGACGGGCGGGTTTTTCTTCCAAGCTCACGGCGCTACCGGCGGAATTAAATTCGACCACGCCGTAGCGTTCGGGGTCGTTCACCGGGTAGGCGAATACCGTCGCGCCCGCCGCCCTCTCGCCGGCCCGGGACAGGCCGCCGCTCAGGTCGTGGCCGTAAAAAAGATTGTCGCCCAGGATCAATGCCGACGGCGCGCCGCCGACAAACTCTCTACCTATAATGAAAGCCTGCGCCAGCCCGTCCGGACTCGGCTGTACCGCATATGAAACGTTAATTCCCCACTGTTCGCCGCCGCCAAGAAGCTGCTCAAAGCGCGGCGTGTCCTGCGGCGTGGAAATCACGAGAATATCCCGGATGCCGGCGAGCATCAGCGTTGTGAGCGGATAGTAAACCATCGGCTTGTCGTAGACCGGCAGCAATTGCTTGGACACGGCCAGCGTTGCCGGGTGCAGGCGGGTGCCGGAACCGCCCGCAAGTAGAATACCTTTGCGTTTTTTCATCCGTATATGATACAAAATCCGTTTTTATGGTGAAACCACAAATGACAGGAGTGTAAATTTTTTGGAACTCTGGCGTATTTATTTACGTTTTAAGATTTGCGCGTGAATATACGATCGTGGAGGTGGTCCATTGATTTCTGGTTTAAGTGAAAAGGCCATTAAAATACGGAACTGGAATTTAACGGGGCAGGCGGAACCGGCCGCCGACAATGTTCTGGTCGAGGAGTTTATCGCCGGCAACGACGCGGCCTTTACGCAGCTTGTCACCCGTTATAAAGATCCCATTATCAATTATATAAACACGATGGTCGGAAACTACGACATCGCGGCCGACCTTGCGCAGGAAACGTTTCTGCGCGTTTACAAAAACATCGGCCGCTACAACAGCATTTATCAGTTTTCCACCTGGATTTACCGGATAGCCGCCAATCTCGCCATTGATGAAATACGTTATCGAAAACGGCGCGGGCAGGTGTTTTACCGGAACGTCTGGGAAAACCAGGCGGACGGCGTTACGGAGGAAAGAGAATTCGCGCTGCGGGATTCAGGGCGCAGTCCCGGCGACGAAGTGTTGCGCAAGGAGAGCGGACAGGTTGTCGGCGACGCTATCCGGTCGCTTCCCCCAAAGTACCGAACCGCGTTTGTCATGAAAGAAATACAGGAATTGCCTTACGAGGAAATCGCCAGAATTTTAAAGACGTCGCCCGGTACTATAAAGTCGCGCCTGCACCGGGCAAGGGAATTACTCCAGCGTAAGCTGGAACATTACATGTAGATTGAAAACCATGGATTGCCGTAATTTTCACAGAAATCTTGAAGATTATATTGACGGCGAGCTCGACTTTGCCGGCCGCTTCGGCGTGGAGCGTCACGCGGAGCAATGTTTCGCCTGCGGGAAAAAGCTGGCCGACGCTCGCAGGCTGCGCCTCATGACGGCTTCGCTTGCCCGCGTCAAAGCGCCGGCGGATTTTGAGGCGCGCGTCCGCCGTGAAATCGCCCTGAGAAAATCTCAGGGGATTTTTACCCGCGTTCGCAATTATCTGGCGTTCGGCTTTGAATGGCGCCGCTTTGTTTTTGCGGCGTCCGCTTGCGCGGCGCTGGCGCTTGGCATTTTTTTCGCGAGACAGCTGCCGCATTATGAACCGGTTCCGGCGGTCGCGGAAAATCCGGGTTTCGCGGCGGAAGCGGTAGCGGAAACGGAAGTTGTGGAAACTCCGGAAAATTTAAAAATGGAGGCGCTTGATCTTCTGTTGATAAGTCCAGACAATCGCCAAACGCCGGAACAGCTGCCGCGAAAAATCTATGTGCGTTACGGCCCGCCCTCCGAAGAATATTTCATTAAAAATGTGAGCCACTGAACCATGTTCCCGCTTTCTTTTATTTTCCGCGCCCGCGTTTTTTGCGCGGCCGTTTTTCTCCTTGCCGTTTTGGCCGTAACGGCAGCCGCTTTTGGACAGGATGCTCCGGCGGTTGCCGCGCCGGATCCCGGACTGGTTCGCGTGAGCATCATCAGCGAATTTCGCGGGCCCAAAGGGAATGTGAATCTGAACGGCAAAGTTCTGCGCGATTACAGTCCTTTGATAATTCAGGATTTCTCCTCCGCCGGCGTCGTATTTGACGACAAGGGACATGTGATGACGTTTTTGAGTTATCGGTGGGTCGATATCCAGTCGGAAAATCCGCGCATTGAAATTTCCAGCCGTAACGGACAAATACTGCCGGGAAAATTAATAGGCATAGATCAGCGCAACGGTGTGGCCGTCATTCGGGCGATGGAAGGAAAACCCGCGAAAACGGCGGTTTGCGAATCCTGCGAGAGTAAAGACGGCTCAATCGTCCTGATTCCGTCCGCGCGGGATTCCGGCGCGGCAAGATTCGGCGAAACCAGAGTGGTTTTGTCCGGCGGCGGGAGCGCGCTTGCGCCCGGCGCGCTTGTGGCGCCATATTCACAGCCTTTTCCCGACATCAGCCTGCATGTGCTAAATCGTGAATTTCAAGTCGTCGGGCTTATGACAAGCCAGGATTCCACGGACGCGGGCGTCGTTTATCCCGTAAAACAATTGCTTGATTCCGCGCGCCAGGTTGTCAAGGCCGGCGGAAATATCCGGGTTGGCTGGCTGGGCATTATGTTGCTGGACGAACCGTCGGGAGTTCAGGTTCAGGGCGTTGAACCCAATAGTCCGGCGCAGGAAGCCGGCATCAGTGCGCGTGATTTTCTTGTTCGTTACGACAGCCGTCCGGTCGAAAACGCGCGCCAGTTCATCAGTCTCGTTCAAAACTCCGCCGTTGGATCAAAAGTGAAAATCGAGATCAGCCGCATGGGAAAACCGATGAGCCTGACCGCCAAGATCCGGGAGCGGCAGGCTCAGGCGTCCCAAAACCGTCTTTCGCTGAATTCGCCGCGGCCGGTGGTCGGACTTGATACGACGCCGCTTACGCCGGATCTGGCCGATGTCATGCAGATGCCCGGACAAAAGGGGCTGCTTGTTATAGGCGTCTTGCCGCAAACTCCGGCCTCAGCCGCAGGGGTACTCGAAGGAGACGTTATTACCGCGATGGACGGATGGCCGATTTTTGATATAGATAGCTTCGCTTCGTACTGGCAGTCGCACAGCCTGGGTTCGCGCCTCGTTTTGACCGTACTGCGCAAGGGAAAAGAACGATCAATTTCCGTCAGGCTTAACCCATAAACCGGTTAATCGTCGCTTTCCCGGGAACCTCAAAAACCCCAAACTCTGCGTTACGCGGCCGGGACAAAATGCTCATCTGCGTACATGTAAACTCCGCTTTTGTCCCGGCCGCACGACTTGATTT
>JAIRVC010000371.1 GCA_031254095.1 Acidobacteriota bacterium | reverse complement strand
CGAAAGCATAATTACGACGAAGACAAGATCAAGTCGCTGTCTTCGCTGGAACATATCCGAAAACGCTCCGGAATGTATATCGGCCGCGTCGGCGACGGCGCGGACTACGACGACGGCATTTATATCCTGCTGAAAGAAGTAATCGACAACTCGGTTGACGAATTCATCATGGGATACGGCGACCGCGTCCATATCCGCCTCGACGGCGCGCGCGTCACGGTGCGCGACTACGGCCGGGGCATTCCGCTCGGCAAGGTTATCGAATGCGTTTCGCGCATAAACACCGGCGCGAAATACAGCGACGAAGTTTTCCAGTTCAGCGTCGGGCTCAACGGCATAGGCACAAAAGCCGTCAACGCCCTTTCCTCGCGTTTCGAGGTGCGCAGTCACCGCAACGGCGAATTTGCCGGCGCGTTTTTTGAACGGGGAAAACTGATTGAGGAACAGAAAGGAACGGCGAGTGAACCGGACGGCACGTTTGTGTGCTTTGAACCCGACCCGGAAATTTTCGGCGGGGTTTCTTTTTCACCGGAGCATGTCGAGCGCCGGCTGAAACTTTATTCGTTCCTTAACGCCGGCCTGAAAATCGACTACAACGGCCGTCTTTTTATTTCACGCAACGGCCTGACTGATCTGCTCAAAGAGGAAGCGTCCGACGAGATGATCTATACGCCGCTGCATTTTCAGTCAAAGACGCTTGAATTCGCGTTCAGCCATACGCAGCGATTCGAGGAAACCTTTCTTTCGTTTGTCAACGGCCAGTATACGTCCGACGGCGGCTCGCACCTGAGCGCATTCCGCGAGGGTCTGGTCAAAGGATTCAACGAATTCGCCAAAAACCGCTTTGACGGGGACGATATCCGCGAAGGCATGGTCGGCGCCGTCGCCGTGCGCCTGAAAGATCCGGTCTTTGAATCGCAAACGAAGAACAAACTCGGCAATACCGAAATACGCGGCGAACTGGTCGGCAAGGTGCGCGAGGAGGTTTCAGACCTTCTGCACCGCAACCCCGACGCGGCCGAAGCCGCGGTCGTCAAGATTCAGGAGACGGTCAAGCTTCGCAAAGAGCTTCAGTCGATGAAAAAGATGGCTCGCGAACGGGCGCGCGCCACGTCAATACGCGTGCCGCAGCTCAAGGACTGCAAGAACCATTTTCGCAAACACACGGGCGCGGGCGCGGACTCGATGATCTTCATCACGGAAGGACTGTCGGCCGCGGGTTCCATCACAAGCTGCCGCGACGTTGCGACTCAGGCGGTTTTTACAATGCGCGGCAAGCCGTTGAACGTATGCGGCCTGCAGCGCGACGTCATGTATAAAAACGAGGAGCTTTACAACCTGATGCGCAGCCTCGACATCGAAGATTCGCTGGAGCGCCTGCGTTACGGAAAAATCATTCTGGCGACCGACGCCGATGTTGACGGCCTCCACATAAGAAATTTGCTCCTGACCTTCTTCCTCCGCTTTTTTGAGCCGATCGTCGAGGAAGGCTTTGTCTATATACTTGAAACGCCGCTTTTCCGGGTAAGAAACGCGAAAAAAACCGCCTATTGTTATTCAGAAACGGAGCGCGACGAAGCCGTCCGGGAAACGCGCGGCGCGGAGATCACGCGCTTTAAAGGACTCGGTGAAATTTCGCCTTCGGAATTCAAGAATTTTATCGGGCCGGAAATGCGTCTGCGCCAGGTGCGAATGAACAACCGGCGGGCGGTTCCGGCAATTCTCGGTTTTTACATGGGGCGAAACACTCCGGAGCGGCGGCAGTACATAATGAACCATCTTGTCGTGGACGCGGAATCATGACCGGCGAACCAAAGCCTTTATCGCTTTTCGACGTCATCGAATCCGCTCCGGCCGCTGAAAAGACCGGCGAAACGTCTGAAAAAAAAGCGGCGAATGAAAATGGCGGAAATAATGAAATCGCGGGCGTTCCGCCGTCCGGCGGCGGCGATCCGGCTTCCGTGACCACGGGCGACGGCCCTCTCAAGCGGCTGATGGATGAAAATTTTCTCCAGTACGCCGCATATGTCATACGCGACCGCGCCATTCCGGATATCGACGACGGGCTGAAGCCGGTTCAGCGACGTATTCTTTTTTCCCTGCATGAAAACGACGACGGCAAATTCATCAAGGTCGCCAACATCGTTGGATACTGTATGCAGTTTCACCCGCACGGCGACGCCTCCATAGGCGAAGCGCTGGTGTCGCTGGCCAACCGGAGCGGCTTTATCGACCGGCAGGGAAATTTCGGCAACATGATAACCGGTGATCCTGCCGCCGCGCCGCGCTACATTGAATGCCGGCTGACCGCGCTCGGGCGCGCGGAACTTTTTAATGACGAACTGACGGAATTCATTCCAAGCTACGACGGGCGCAAAAAAGAGCCGGTTACGCTTCCGGCGAAGGTCCCCGTTCTCCTGATGCTCGGCGCGGAAGGAATCGCCGTAGGCATATCCACAAGGATATTGCCGCACAATTTTACGGAGCTTATCGAGGCTGAAATCGCGATTCTGCAGAAAAAGCTGTTTCAGATTCTTCCCGATTTTCCTCAGGGCGGATTGATGGACGCCCGCGCCTACGCAAACGGCCGCGGAAGCGTGCAGGTGCGCGCCCTTATCGAAAGAAAGAAGGACGGCCGCACGCTGGCAATCAGGGAGATACCCTTCGGAACAACCACCGACGCGCTGATCGCTTCCATTGAGGACGCGGTTCGGCGCGGCAAGGTAAAAATCAAAAGCATCCAGGATTACACGGCGGAGAAGCCGGGAATTGAAATTCTGCTGCCGCCCGGCGAAGATCCCGCCCGCGCGGAAGAGGCGCTTTATGCCTTTACGCAGTGTCAGGTGCAGATATCGAGCCGCATCATTGTCATACGCGACAACAAACCCGTGGAAATGGACGTCGCGGCGATTCTGAAACATAACGCCTCGCGCCTTGTTACCCTGCTGCGCCGGGAATTGCAGAATCGCCGCCGCAAACTTATCGAAGACATGCACCATAAAACTCTCGTCCGCATCTTTATAGAGGAGCGCGTTTACAAGAAACTGGAAACATGCGCCTCACCCGACGAGGCGCGCGGGGCGATTGTTGACGGGCTTGAGCCTTTCAGGAATGAACTGCGGCGCGACATCACGCGCGACGACGTGGAAAACCTCATGGGCATTCCCATCCGGCGCATTTCGCTTTTCGACGTGGAAAAAAACCGCGGCGAACTGGAACAGCTCACGGCGGCGCTGGGCGAAACGGAGCGCGATCTTTCCGAACTCGTTCCCTACGCCATCCGGTATTTGAGAGGCGTTCTGCGCAAATATTCGGAAGACTATCCGCGCCGAACACGGATATCGGTTTTCGGCGAAATATCCGAACGCGAACTGACGGCAGCCGAGCTGACGATCTGTTATGATCGCGAAAAAGGATACCTCGGCCACAAAATCGCGGGCGACGCGCTTGCTATCTGCTCTCCGCTCGACCGCCTGCTGCTGATCTGGAAAGACGGCCGCTGTAAAATAATCGCGCCGCCGGAAAAACTTTTTGTTGACGCGAACCTTATCCACTGCGCCATTCTTGATCGCGAACAGACGGTGTCGCTGGTCTATGAATCCGACTTTTTCGCCTACTATAAAAAATTTAAAATCGGCAACATTGCGGTCAACCGCGAATCGCGAATCGCGCCCAAGGGGGCGAATATCCGCTTTTTGTCGTCGGACGACCCGCAGGAGTTATATGTACGCTACCGCGCCGATGAACACGTAAAGATTCGCCAGCAGCGGTTCTCGGTCGCGAAACAGCCGCTTTGCGCCCGAGACGCAAGGGGCATTGTGCTGACCGCCAACAGGGTTGAATATATCGGAGGGGAGCAGGCTGAAGACTGGGATGACGCCCTGACCGGCCCGCCCGGAAAATTTCTGAACGTCTGATCTCCATTTGGATGCCTCGCCTATAACTTCATTCCGGAAGTTACCATCAAAGATTGTTCGCGGCGGATTTTTCTGACCACTAACCACTGGCCGCCGTGAGGCGGCTTAATCAGCGCTTCCTCCACGCTTCACAAATAAAAATGAGATGTTTTGGGAATGTCTGTTGTAAATGATTGCGGCGAAAGCGCCGGCGATTCACGATTCCTTGTCCAGGCTTCGCCATAAATACAGGCTTGCGATACTGCGGTACGGCTTCCATTTTTCAGCTATGTTCACTATTTCGCCTTTGCCCAAAACGCCGCCGCCGCCGTAAAGCCTGTTGACCGCGCTGTTCAGGCCGCCGTCGCCGATAGAGAATACGTCCTCTCTGGCAAGGCTGAATATAAGAAACATTTCCGCCGTCCAGCGCCCGATGCCCTTGATCGCCGTCAATTGCCTTATGATTTCTTCGTTGTCGTATTCAGGTATGTTTTCGAGGTTTAATGTTTTGTCCATAACCGCGGCCGCGAGATTCTTTATATATTTGGCTTTATTTGACGATGTTCCCGCCTGTCGCAGCGCTTCGTCGGAAATGGATAAAATTTTACCTGCGCTGACATCGCCGTCAGAAAGCGCGACTACCCTCTTCCATATCGTGGCCGCCGCCTTGCCGGAAAGCTGCTGTCCGATAATATTACCCGCAAGATCGGTAAAATAATCATCGCTCCCCGTAAGCGTTAATTCGCCGTATTTACCGATAAGTTTTTTCATGACCGGATCGCGGCTTAATATTTTTATGGCTTTTTTCATGATCTGCCGGTTTTCTCAATTGTTCTTCTATTACAAACTTTTCCACGAATGCGCGGGGAAATGGAATTTGAAACCCGCCATCTGAATAACTATACCCTCTCTCAAATTGTAAAGCCTCCGGAAAACTCGGGGCGGTTCAGTTTCATTTCCATTAAATTAATAGTTACCATTCCCGATATACCACAGTAAAATCAACATCAGTACGTTGTGAATGGGTTGCGTGAACAACACTGCGCCGGCTGCCGCCGGAGGAGGCTTGTATGCGAAGATTTTCAGGCAGGTTAATGCTGGCTGCCCTCGCGCTTGGGCTGTCGCCGTATGTATTTTCGAATCAGGAACCGGCGCCGAGAAATATCAAATCAATGACGATTGCCGAGCTGGAAAGGGCGGGAGATGAAAGGCGCGCGCTCAAGGACTTTCCCGAAGCGATGCGCTATTTTCAGGAAGCTTTGCGACGGGATAAGAAGAACGCTGCGATTCACAACAAACTGGGGCTGGCCCAGATGTTTAACGGCGACACCGACGCGGCAAAAAATTCGTTCGAGAGGGCCGTAAAACTAAAACCCGATCTTACAAACGCGCTCAATAATCTTGGCGTGGTCAATTTCAACCAGAAGCGCCTTGGCAACGCCGTAAAATATTTCATGAAAGCAATTGAGTTTGAGGAGACGCGGGCTTCGTTTCATGTGAATCTGGGCGTGGCGCTGTTCAACCAAAGGAAATTTGAACTCGCGATGAAGGAGTTCGCCCGGGCATTCGAGCTGGATCCAGATGTATTGGAACGAAACGCCAGAGCGGGCGTCACAGTGCAGATATCAAACCCTGAGGAGCGCGCCAGGTTTTACTTTGAGCTGGCTAAAGTTCAGGCAAAGCGCGGCGACTTTGAAGATTGTTTGCTCCGCCTGAAGACCGCCAAAGACTATGGTTATCGCAGACTGGCCGATGTTTATCGCGACGAGCTGTTCAGTCCCTTGTGGAACGACGCGCGATTGCACGAAATCGTAGTCCCGCCGGCAGAGAAGTAAGCCGCCCTTATAAAGCAGTTCCGGATCTGGAATTTTTACGGCGCGCGTCTTATATGGAGAACCCCTATAGCGCCTCTATGAGCTTGGATTTTGCAATTACCACATGAGGACGCCGATGCCTGAAATTTCAGGCAACACCGCGAGTCCCTTTAGTTTGTTGCCGTACCGATTGTAATGCTCATTGCAATGATTTGCTTTTTCGTTTTGCGATACTTGCGGCAATGTCATCTATAGAAACATCCT
>JAIRVC010000210.1 GCA_031254095.1 Acidobacteriota bacterium | reverse complement strand
AACTGCGCTGCGTTTTGCTTCACGAACTTGCCCATCTTAAACGCGGCGACATCGTAACCGGCTGGATTGTCGCCATCCTGCAATCGCTGCCCTGGTTCAATCCGGTTATCTGGTGGGCTTTTTACCGTATGCGCTGCGACCGTGAAACGGCCTGTGACGCACTGGTCTTGTCCCGCATGTCGGACGGGGCGCGCCGGCACTACGGCGACGCGCTCATCGGCACCATGGAACGTTTTAATCACCCGCAACATCAGCCCGCAATCGTCGCGGGCATTATCGAAAACAAAGAACAACTGAAAAGGAGACTCGTTATGATCAAGAAATTCAGATGTCCGGCGCGCCGCGAAATCGCCGCTGTCGCCGTACTTTTTGCGGTTCTGTCAATCGCGCTTCTCACGGAACCGCGCCCGTTGTTATCTCAAACCGGCGGCATTACCGCGACAGATTCAGCGGTGGAAGAAGCGCTGGCCTCGGCGCGCAAGGCGCTGGGCGGCGCGGGTAAAATCGACGGCATAGAATCGCTCATCGTGAAGGGAAAAGTGATAAGAGCGATATTCAGCTCATCGTCGGAAAGCAAAACGCCGGGAGTAATGATGAAAACGGATACATTTGCCTATGACACCGAAATACGAATTCTGCTGCCGGACAATATTATTCAGATTGATCTGTTTCCCGTAGGCAACAAGGGGCCGTACAATCTGTTTCCTCCTTCAACTGAAAGCACAACGGCGTATAGCGGTCTTTCCCAGGGAAAATCACTTGGCCCGCTGTCTGAGGTGATGATCTTTAACGGGGTGACTCTACAGCCGGATGCGGACGCACGGGCCAGAATTGAGGCAAAAGATGCCAATACCCAGTTAGATCAATGGTCGCGTAACCTGGCCGGAATGCTTGCGAAATCAGGCCCTGTACCGCTGACGCTTTCATCCGGCACAACGCCTGGCGTATTTGCCCTGTCAAAGGCGGACGGCGAGTTGGGCGAGGTTGAATTTGACTCAAAAACCGGGTATCCATCCGTTGTCAGACACAAAACAGCCGGCCCTCCAACCACTATTTCGTCGGTAGATCCGGAGACCGGCAAAATCACAAGGTCGAAGGGGCCAGTGAGCATGGTCGATGCCGAGATTAGATTCCGGGATCGTTTTTCCGTCGACGGCGTCATGTTTCCGCGAGTCATTCACTGGCTGATGCCCGGAACGCGTGATATGGAACTGTGGATTAACGAAGTGCAAATCAATCCGAATCTCAGCCTTGAAGATTTCCATGCCCCGGAGCCGGTGACCGATCCGAATCACCGGCTTGAAAATATCCAGCCTCCAAAGATGTAGAGATAGAGGTGAACAAGTACAGATTAATCCCAGTCTCAGTCTGAAAAACTTCGCAATTCCGGATAATTTTATGAACCCCGGATGCTTCTTTAAGCATCCGGGGCAACATTTCCTTGAACGTTATTTCTTCTTTGTTGATGTCTTTTCCGACAGAATCCACAAATCGGGATCAAGTTCAACGGAAGACGGCTTCATCGGCAAAGAAATTTTAAAATCCGTCTGCGGGCCGTTTGCGTAAATGGTGATGCGTCCCATCTGATTTCCGAATTTGCATTCGACGGGAACCGGCATGAACCAGTCCTCTCCCGCGTTTTCCTGAAAAAGTGTTCCCGTAAGCATCGCCTGCCCGTTGTCTCCGGATTCGATTTTGTATTCCATGCGATAACTGGGAAGTTTTGCCTCAAAAACCCACTGCCGGAAAAACCAGTCGAGATCTTTCATTCCGAACTGTTTTCCAATGGATGAATTGGCGAAATGCTCGCCCGCCACGCGCATAAAATCCTCCGTGGTCGCGGCCTTATTCCGGTACTGGCCGACAAAATCCGACATCATGTCGAAGAAAGGCTGCCCGGAACCGGTGTTCGGATCGGAGAAAAGGTAATGCAGCATCCGCAGCACCAGAGCGCCTTTATCATAAACGATGCCGTAAGCGCCGGATGTCATGCGGGAGCTCAAGCGATGCCCCAGAATCAGCGGGCCGATTTCCGCGTATTTTACCGTGCCGACGCCGCGATCATTTTTAGCCGGAAAAGGCAGTGAATAACGGGCTTCTTTTATCTGATCCCGCTGAGCTTTCATGTTGTAGCGTAAACCCGTATAAAGCATCCCGGAATATTCGGCGAATCCTTCGCTAAGCCATTGATCGCGGTGCGAACGCCAGAGGACGATATGCCCCCACCACTGGTGCGCCGTCTCATGGGCCAGAAACTTGAAAACACTCCTGTTTGCCTGATCCGCGCGGGGAACCAGCAGTATTGTCGGAAATCCCTGTCCAAAATTGAAAGGATGTATCGCGCCGCGGAAAACATCGTAAGGATACGCCCCGAAATATTTGCCGAAATATTCAAGAGCGTTGCCTAACTCCGCCAGAACAAAATCCTCTTTCAGGTTGCTGCCGGTGTGTTTGTAAAATTCAAGGTCTACTTCGCCGAATTCCAGTTTACGTTTCTCGATATGACGGGTGAATTTTCCCGCGGCGAAAGTAACCAGCGCGACGGGCCAGTCCAGATTATATTCAGTCAGGGCATCATCTTTCGTATCCGGCCAGATTCCTTCGCGAACCAGATTGCCGACAGAAGCGACTTTGTCATTTTTGTCATGCCGGAAAAATAGATCGAACGTGGAACGCCGCAGATACCCGTGTCTTGGATACCATGATTCATTGCTGCGCGGATATATACAGTTTGGGAACGTGGTCTGCTTGTCAATAAAATCGCCTTCCAGCGCGAGCTCCACGCTGAATTTCTCTCCTTTGTTGACGGCTTTTGGAAGAACGAACGTAAGGCCCGATTCCCAGTCTTCCTGAACAAACAGGATCTCTCCCCCTTCGTATTGCGCTGATTTGATCCGCATCGCGTTATTCAGCCGGACATTGTTAAATTCCGACAATCCGTCGTTTACCAGCATCGAAACGGCTCTCAGGTTGTCGGCGCGCGAGACAAAGTCTATTTGCATCTTTGTGCGGAGATTCCCCTTCTGGAGAACTTTTCTGGCGTCGCGCAGATCAATTTCCATCCTGTAATGTACCGGGTCTACAAGATCAAACTCGTCTGAGTAACTAACCTGTCCCAAGGCGAAGTCCGTTTCCGAATATGTCGAGATCCACAGATCGTTGTCGAAGGCATTTGGCGCGTACGCAAAAAGAAGCGTTTTTTCGCCGCCGTTTATACGAAACGAGGAGCCGGGAATACGCGCCTGCATATCCACAAGGAATGTAAAACGCCCCCGTTTTCCTTTATCGAACTGGGCGATAAATACGCCGGGCGATTCCTGATTGGCATAAGAAAGCAGCAGACGCGCAGAGATATTCGCGCCGGTTTCCTTTAACAGGCGCGATTCAAATTCTGAAGCTAGTTTCTGCGCGTCGGAAGGGGCCGGGGCGCTGGCGTCCATATCTTTGCCGATGATGTCCGGCGTATCATCGCTGAAACGCAGGACGGCTGTCCTGAAATCAGATTCGGCGGATTCGGAATTCAGAAATCGCCGCATGAATTCTTTTTCATAAGAGATCGGCGGCGCATCCGCCCGGAACGTCCCGCTGCCGATAAAAACCGCGCCGGTTATCCTGCCGTTTGCCGGCGCGGCAAAATAGAAGTCGCCGGTAAATGTCATTTCCGCGCGGTCCCGCTTGAGCGTCAAATTCGATACTGACGCCTTGCCGCGCAGCTCAAATTTTTTCAGGGCGTCATAAAAGGCCAGGTCTCCGAAGTCTTGCGCGGGGAGAAAAGTTGTCATACATAAAAAGAAAATACCCGAAAGAACTTTACTGATGTTTTGCTGAAACCATTTAAATGTACGCATAGCCGCTCCTTTTCATACAGGACGCACATCCCGCAAAATGGTTAATCTGTGATAATAAATTCTGATATACGTACTTTATCACAGCAGTCGGACTCCCTGTCTACGGAAATATTCCGATGCGCGCGCGCCGTAAAAGTTATAGACAATCGGGATACGGGGGCCGCGATTCACGTGATATAATGGCGCGCGGTTTTACTGGGCTTATTAAAAAGAAATACTGATTTTCAGGGCGGAAGATAAAATTACTGCGGAGCGAACGTAAAAAGATGAATTGTTCTCAATGTCAGAGCGGCGTAATAGATACTTCCGGAACATGCCTGTTTTGCGGTTATAAGGCGCCGGAATGGAATGAAGAACCGGCGCAAATACCGACGGTGATTCATCTGAAAGACGACGACTTCGAACAGGAGCTTCAGAGTATTATCGATACGGCGATTTCACGTCAGACCGCGTCTTCGTCTTCGGAGGAATCTGGCGAATTGCTCTACTCGCCGGCGCCGGAAGAATCCGCTGTTTGGGAAACGGATAAAACAGATAGGGATGAATCGGCGGCAAACCTGTTCGTTGTTTCCGAAGACGACGCGCCGGATGATTCCGTTGCCGGAACCATTGACATTGCGGACATTACCGGTGCCGCGTATGCCGATGAAACAGATGAAGCCGACAGTATTATGGATATTACGGATGCCGATGATACCGATGACGTCGTGGATATTGAGGATGCCGAATATGCCCTCGAAGCCGATAGCGCCGAAGATATTGCCGATGTCGCGTATGCCGATGAAACAGATGATGCCGCGAATATTGACTATGCCGCCGCGGATATTACCTATGCCCCCGAAGCCGGTAGCGCCGAAGATATCGCCGATGCCGCATATGCCCCTGAAACCGTGGACGCCGCTGATATCGGTAAAGCGGATATCAGCAAAGCTGAAGATGCTTGGAATTTTACTTATATCGCAAACGCCGCCAATCCCGAAGGCAGGCTGATTTTTTTGTCGCGAACGCTTTCGGGACTCATTGATCTGCTGCTGATAGTCCTTTTTTCAGGAGCTTTTCTATGCGCGGCGGATTATTTCACGAACGCCCCCATACTGCATTCCATAAATGCGATAAGCTTTGCGACGCTCTTTCTGATGATTTATTTCCTTTATTCAATTGTCTTTCTGGGAGCAAACAGCCAGACTGTCGGAATGATGGCGACAAGCCTGCGCGTTGTCGGCATAATCGAAGATCAGCCTTCGCTAAAGCGGGTTGTTTGCCGCAACGCCGTATTTCTGATTTCTCTGTTCGGCTTGGGAATCGGCCTGCTGGCTGGCGTTTTCAGCCGGAAATGCCTGTGCCTGCATGATCGCCTGTCGGAAACCTGCGTTGTCCGGCTTTCAGAAAAAACTTATCGGAAATCCTGAAAAAAGCGAGGGAATTATTCCAGACGATTTGCTCGACGATTTCAGGCGGTTCGGGGCGAAGCGTTTTCAGGAAATCCATTACATGCCGCGTAAAGGCCGGTTCGTTGACGCCGTTTTCTCCTTGCGCGCCCGCGGGAAGCAGAAACGGCGAATCCGTTTCCACCAGTATCCTGTCAAGGGGCAGATAAACGGCGGCGTCCTGAATCGCCCTGGCGTTTTTGTAAGTTAGAATGCCTGAAAACGAAAAGCGTATTTCTTCCGACCAGCTCGTCAGTTCTTCGGCAAAGCGCGCGTCTTCACTGAAACAGTGTATTACCGCGCGCCTGACGCCGTTTTCCTTAATCAATCCGATGGTATCCGCCGCCGCGTCGCGCGTATGGATAACAAGCGGCAGATCCAGGCGTTGCGCCAACCGGGCCTGCGCGGCGAAAAAGGCAAACTGCGCTTCTTTTTGTGACGCTTCTTTTCCCGGAGTCAGATGGTAATAATCAAGGCCGGTTTCACCGATTCCAACCACCTTGTCGCTGCGGCTCTCGCGCAGCCGGTCAAGTTCCCGCATGATTTTTTCGCAGGAATCCACGGAAATATCCTGACAGTCCGAAGGATGTATTCCGACCGTACACCAGGCGCCGGCCCCCCAGCGGATTGCCGTATCCAGCGCAAGCCGGCTGCTTTCAATATCCGCGCCAATCTGAATGGAGCCACAGACGCCGGCGGCGGACATATTCGCCCGCACCGCTTCTTCCCGATTTTCGAGACCCCTCCAGTATGCGTGGCAGTGCGTGTCGAAAATCACTTTATTTAAACTTCATGCCCTGGTGGCAGTTGTAGCAGATGATGGTATCGGCCTTATGCGCCTGATGGCATTGCGTACAATCAAGGTCGTTGGATTCCGTAATATGGTTGTGATGCGGGTTGAATTTAAACCCCTTATCGTTGTTTGTCAGTTTGGCGACAGCGTTCCATGAATCATGATTTTTGCATGAAAGACAGGATTTGGGGGACGCGGCGGACTTTGGATCGGCTTCGCCGTTATGGCAGACGCCGCACGTTACGCCGCGATCCTTGTGCTTGTCCGCTACGGGTTTGTTTTCCCCGGATTCCTGGCTTAAACCCGCCCCGATAACCAGCAGGGCGGCAACAATCGCGAAGCTTATAATTTTTTTCATTACCGGAACTTTCCCTCCACTCGCCAATAGTTTGATTTCAAATTTAATGATCAACCGGAAAAGTTCATCCGTCAACCCCCTCTAATAACATTCATAAAGTTTCTCATTGCCTTTTTAACTGTTTGCTGGTTTAATTTACTGTTTTCGGCTCGAGGAGGTGGGATTATGTATGCAGTCATTATGACCGGCGGAAAACAGTACCGCGTATCGGAAGGCGATGTCGTCCGCGTTGAAAAACTCATGGCCGAGGTTGACGCTCCGGTGGAGTTTAAAGATGTACTGCTGGTGAAAACCGATGAAAAAACTTATATCGGCAACCCGCTGGTGGAGGGCGCGTTTGTCGCCGGAGTGCTCCGCGCGCAGGAAAGAGCCGATAAAGTTTTGGTATTCAAGTACAAGAAAAAGAAGCAGTACCGGCGCACGCGCGGACATCGTCAGCATTATTCGGAAGTCCGTATTGAAAAAATTAATGTAGGGTAGCCAGGAAATCATGCTACATAAAAGAGGAAATCATGGCACATAAAAAAGGAGTCGGCAGCTCCAGAAATGGAAGAGACAGTCATTCCCAGCGTCTGGGCGTAAAACGCTTCGCCGGCGAGACCGTCAACGGCGGCGCGATTATCGTGCGTCAGCGTGGAACAAAAATCAAACCCGGACTGAACGTGGGCATCGGCAGCGACGACACGCTGTTTGCCATGAAATCCGGCATAGTGCAGTTTCAGGATAAGGGGCGCAAGGGAAGGTTTGTACACGTCAACATTGCCGCGCCTGCGCAGCAAGGCGCTGTGGAAGCCTGATTTTTCCCGGGATTTAACTAAACTAAATCTAAAAGGACCCCCTGTGCCGGGGTCCTTTTTTTTTACCGTTGAGCTGGGTCGTCGATTTTGTTCAGGGCGCCTCTAAAAACTCCAAAATCAAGGTTTGCGACTGAGGTAAAAGCGGAGTTTGCAAAGAGGTAAATGAACATTTTGCCGAAGGAGCGTAACGCGGAGTTTGGGGTTTTTAGAAGTGCCCTTCATTGATCGCGCAAAAATACAGATAATTGCCGGAGACGGCGGCAACGGCTGCATGGCGTTCCGTCGGGAAAAATTCGTCCCGCACGGCGGCCCAAGCGGCGGCGACGGCGGCAACGGCGGCAATGTGTACATTGAATGCTCCGAACGCGTTAATACGCTTCTGCATTTTCAGTACAAGCGCGTCTACAGGGCGCAGCGCGGACGGCACGGCGAAGGAAGCAACTGTCACGGCAAGGCCGGCGAAGACGTTACGATTCTGGTTCCGCCGGGGACGCAGGTTTTCCGTGAGCCAGAACAGGAATTGATTCACGATTTCAGCACGGTCGGCGAAAGGGTAAAAATCGCCGCGGGCGGCCGGGGTGGGCGCGGAAACGCCCGTTTCGCCACTTCCGTCAATCAGGCGCCGCGCCGCGCGGATCCCGGAATGCCGGGCGAGGCGATGGAACTTTTGCTGAACCTTAAACTGATAGCGGATGTGGGGCTTGTCGGCTATCCGAACGCGGGCAAGTCCACTCTTATCTCCCGCGTCAGTTCGGCAAAGCCCAAAATCGCCGATTATCCTTTTACGACGCTGACCCCGCATCTGGGCGTGGTAAAACTGGACGATTTTCAAAGTTTTGTCGTGGCGGATATTCCGGGTTTAATTGAGGGAGCGCACGAAGGACACGGCCTCGGAGATCAGTTTCTGAAACATGTGGAGCGCACCCGCGTCCTTGTTCACCTGGTCGATGTTTCCAGCGCCGGGCGCGATCCAGTGGCGGCTTATGAAGCAATTATGAAGGAACTGGGGCTGTTCAACGAAGATCTGCTGAAAAGAAAGCAGGTGGTTGTCGCGTCCAAGATCGACGCGCTTGACGATCCGTACCGGCTGGAAAAGCTGAAAAACATGTGCGCTGAACGCGATCTGCCATTTTTTGAAGTTTCGGCGGTAACAGGCGCGGGGATAAAAAAACTGATAGGAATTTTAGCTGAAATATTAAAACCAGTGGCTAGCAGCTAGTGGCGAGTGGCTAGTAGAGGCGGCCGTCCCCGGCCGCCCGCCGGGAAAAGCGTTAACCGCTTCACAGTGGTCAGCAGTTGGGATAGGGAGAATTGAGTTTTGGAAACAATGGGAGTCGGGGTATTCGGGGGAACATTTAATCCCATACACCGGGGACATTTGCATGTCGCGAAAAACGTTCAATCCATGTTTGGATTGTCGCGGGTGCTTTTCGTTGTTTCCCCCACGCCGCCGCACAAGCAGGCTGAAAAACTGATTCCTTTTGCACACCGTTACGCCATGGTATCGCTCGCGGTCGAAAAAGAAATATCGTTTATTCCTTCAATGGCGGAAATTGAGCCTGAGCCGAGTCCCTACACGATAGACACGATGGACAAGCTGGCGCAAATCGAGAAACAAAACAGGCTTTTTTTTATAGCGGGAGGCGATTCGCTGCTGGAGGTCGCCTCATGGCGGGAAAGCGAAAGACTGCTTGCGGAATACAATTTCATTTTTGTGACGCGGCCCTGGGACGGGCCGATCGACGCTGAAAAATGCCTCCCGGCGGACGCTTTCCGGCGGACGCGGAACCTGACGGGGCTGGAGCGCAAGCAGGCGAAGAAAATAATCGCCGGAGAGCCGAAAGAAGAAAACCGGATTTATATCATGGACGCGAAAGCGCCGGATATTTCATCCACTAAAATACGTGCCCTTGTCGCCGCGAAAGGAGGAGACCGCGCCGTTCGACGTATGCTTCCTCCGGCGGTGCGAGTCTACATTAAAAAACTGCGTTTATACGCATGAATATCCGATTCAAGTTCTAAGGAAACGCAATATGGACGCTCTTAAACTGGCCGCCGCGGCGGCGGACGAAAAGAAAGCGCGCGATCTGATCGCGCTGGATATATCCGAGATTGCTTCTTTCGCGGACTGTTTTTTAATCTGCACCGGAGATTCCTCGCGGCAGATACAGGCAATCGCGGACGAGATAGAGACGCGGCTCAAAAAGGCCGGTTTACGGCCGGATCATATCGAAGGATATCAAAACGCGGAATGGGTGGTGATGGACTATTTCGATCTCATTGTGCACATATTCTCTAAAACCGCCCGCTCGTATTACGATCTGGAGCGGCTATGGCGCGATGCCGTCCCGGTTAAACTGAATTTTGAATGAAACTGAAAGCCGTCTGGATTGGAAAAACCAAAAGTTCGCCGATAAGGGAGCTTGCGGCGGATTATCTGGAAAGGATACGCCGGATGACGCCCTGTGAAATCATTGAGATTCGTGATCCGGCCAAAGGCCGGGCGCTGTGCGCGGCCGAACGTATTCAGATGGAGGGCGAACACATTGCCCGTCAGCTTCCAAAGGCTGATTTTTTAGTCGCCCTTGATGAGACAGGGAAGCAGTACGCTTCCGAAGAATTCGCCTGTTGGCTGGAAACGGAACAAAACAGCGGGACAAAGGAAATGGCGTTCATTATCGGAGGGCCTGACGGCTTGAGCCGCGATGTCGCCGCCCGCGCCCGGATGGTTCTTTCACTGGGAAAAATGACATGGACGCATGAGATGTGCCGCGCGCTTTTACTGGAACAGCTATATCGCGCATTGTGTATTCTGCATAAAATTCCGTATCATAAATAATCGCCGGCGATGCCCGCCCGCTGATTTTCCTAAAGAAACGCGAAACATTTATGGACAACGAAAAACTGGACTACTTCAAAGACATGCTGCTGCAAAAACGGAACGCGCTTACGGGTATCGTGCGGCGAACCGAAGGCTACGGCCGCGAAAAAGACGGGAACACCCAGGACATAACAGACATGGCCGTCGAATCTTATACGAAGGAATTCATGTTCGGCAAAAGCGCGGCGGACCGTCTGATGCTGCGGAATATCGAGGGCGCGCTTTCCCGCATCAACGGCCGGACTTACGGTGTCTGCGAAAGCTGTGACGACGAAATAAACCCAAGGCGGCTGGAAGCCGTTCCCTGGGCGGCGATGTGCGTCAAATGTCAGGCGGCGCTTGAAAAATGACATCCGGGTTGATTTTTGAACTGCATTATACGGAGATCCGCTCATGACGGCACACGCGCTTTGTTTCCCGACGGCCAGAGACATCCAGGCTTCTTTCGTACAGATAGTCTCCGACAGTTTTCTGAACCTTTTTTATCCGGAAGAGTGTTTTGCCTGTTCTTCGCCGGTCGCCCGCCGGCAGGATTGCGGCCTGTGCGACGATTGCTGGCGTAAAGTTCTCGCCCTGCGAATTGAAGGGGCGCTCTGCCCATCCTGCGGCGTGCCGCTTCCGGGTTTTGCCGAAGGTGTCGGGAATCTCTGCCTTGAATGTATTCGCCGTCCGCCGCCGTATTCCGGCGCGCGGTCATTTGGTTATTATTCCTCGGAAATGCGGCGTGTAATTCACGAGTTAAAATTTAAAGGCCGCAGGCCGCTTGTGAAACTGCTGGCGCCGCTTCTTGCGGATGTTTTCTTTGAATCCTGGCGGAGGGATGATTTTGACTGCCTCGTTGCTGTGCCTCTGCACCGAGCGCGGCGGCGCGAAAGGGGCTTTAATCAGGCGGAGCTTCTGTGCCGCGCATTGGCGCGCATAATCGGATTGCCGGAACTGCGGATTTTACGGCGCGCGGCGGCGACAAAATCACAGGTCGGACTTTCCGACGCGCAGCGCCTGGAAAATGTCAGGAACGCTTTCAAATGCACGAGTATCGGCCATGTTGCGGGAAAGCGGATTTTACTGGTAGACGACGTCATGACAACGGGCGCAACCGTGGCGAGCGCGTCGCGGGCGCTTATTGACGCAGGCGCGGAAAAAGTCTCCGTACTGACCGCAGCCCGCGCCGTACACCTGTGATTGCCGAATAACATGGACGCAATTTAACAGGTTTTGCAATTACCTAACGTGTGACCGTGGTAAAAAAAGTTTGAATTGCTTGACCGCGCATAGTAGCTTTATTAGTTTACTTGAGCATCTCTTATGGGAATAATGCGAGTTTACTTTCATAATAATTGCTTCGACGGGTTAGCCTCGGCCGCCGTTTTCAGCTGCTTTTGCCGCGACGTTATCAGCAGGGATTATAAATTTGAATACGAAGGACTGGCCCACAAAGCCGGGCAGCTTTTCATTGATGTACAATTCGGCGGCGATGAAAACGCCATTGTCGATTTCAAATACTCCAGCAATCCGCGGCTGACCTGGTGGTTCGATCACCACCAAAGCGCGTTTCTGAACAAACAGGACGAAGAACACTTCCGCGCGGATACCGGCGGAAAAAAGTTTCATGATCCGTCATATCTTTCCTGCACAAAATTTATCGCCGAAATGACGCTGAAGCATTTTGGATACGATTCCAGCCGGCTCGCCGACCTGGTTCACTGGGCTGATATCATTGACGGCGCGCAGTTCAAAAACGCCGGAACCGCGGTGGAACTGCGCGAAGCGGCAATGAAGCTGATGATGGTGATTGAGGGCGTGCGCGACAACGAAAAGATATACAGGCTTATCGGGGAATTTCGCGAAAGGACGATGGACGAAATCATCGAAATCGGCTGGGTACGCGAGGCGTTCCAGCCGATTTACGAACAACACCTGAGGTCGATTGATATTATCCGCCGCCACGCGGAATACTCCGACCGAACCATCTTTTTCGACATCAGCGGCTACGATCTTGAGGGTTACAACAAATTCATTCCCTACTATCTTTTTCCCGACGCCACTTACTGTGTGGGCGTCAGCCTGTCAAGTTTCCGGACGAAAATATCCGTAGGATCCAACCCCTGGACGCCGTATCCGCGCACGCAAAATCTCGCCGTTCTTTGCGAGCGTTACGGCGGCGGCGGTCATCCTGTAGTGGGCGCGATTTCATTCCCCCCGGAAAATCTCGAAAAGGCGCGCCTTGTTTCCAAGGAAATCGTCAGCGAACTCCGCGCCGTGGCTAGTCCTAAACCCGGTGTAAATATTAAGCGAAAGGGGTAACATTCACCTGAAATGCGCGTGATTATTGGTTATAATAGGAATTATCAACAACCGATATAACCAATAAGGAGCACATTTCAGGTGAACATAAGAAACCACAAGATCTACCGCCGTGACAAGCAAAATCTTGAGAAACGATTGGAACGAAAACGATACGAAGACCGTGCTGAGGCCATGTTCAAAGGAAGCAACATACATTACGAGATCGGCGATAGGACGCGAGCCATTTGTTTTGGCGGGATAGGCGCGATACATACGCTTGTGATCAGATTGGGGTTGGACAAAGCGATCAATAAAGCTATCGAGCTTCTGAAAAGTCACGTTCCGTACTGGGAATCGGATCATGTATTGAACATCGCCTACAACGTGTTTTCTGGCGGAACCTGTCTTGAAGATATAGATCGTTTGCGCAATGACGAGACCTGCATGAATGGGCTTGGAGCTGAAAGGCTACCTGACCCGACAACGGCGGGAGATTTTCTGCGACGTTTTGATGAGGGCAGCATCTGTGAGTTACAGGAAGCAATTAACGAAACGAGGCTGAAAGTTTGGGGAAAACAAAACGAATGCTTTCGGAAAGAAGCAATTGTTGATGTGGATGGAACAATCGCGGGTACAACCGGAGAATGTAAAGGCGGAATGGACATTGCGTACAACGGAATCTGGGGTTACGCGCCGCTGGTTGTGAGCTTGGCAAACACGAACGAGGTGCTCTACATGGTGAACAGATCGGGCAATCGCTCATCAAATGATGGTGCTACCGAATGGATGAACCGGGCAATAGAACTCACCGCGCCGGTGTTCAGGAAGATTTGGCTCCGTGGCGATACGGATTTTTCCCTGACTCGCAACTTTGATTATTGGGACGACAAAGCCGGTTTTGTTTTTGGTTATGACACCAAGCAGAATCTCGTACAGATCGCTGACGGTTTACCCGACAACGCATGGAAGCCAATGCAGCGACCTGAGCGTGCAGTTAAGACCAGGGAACGCCTTAGTCCGGAAAACATCAAAGAAACAGTGGTAAAGGATAGAGGTTTCAAGAACATCCGTTTGAGCAGCGAACAGGTGGCTGAGTTTGATTACCATCCGGTTCGCTGTAAGAAAACCTATCGAATGATTGCTCTCAGGAAGAATCTCTCCGTCGAAAAAGGAGAAACCCGATTATTTGATGAGATTCGCTATTTTTTCTACATTACCAATGATCGCGAGATGACGCCAGAGGAGGTTTTCCTGTTTGCCAATGACCGTTGCAATCAGGAAAACGTAATCAGTCAGTTAAAGAGCGGCATAAACGCGCTGAGAATGCCTTCTGACAGCTTGATTTCTAATTGGGCATATATGGTGATTGCAACTTTGGCATGGAATCTCAAGGCATGGTACGGTCTTCTTACGCCATCGCCGAATGCGCACAGAGATATTTTGCGAATGGAGTTCAAGCGCTTCCTCGATAGTTTTATTAAACTACCTTGTCAGATTGTAAGCACAGGACGCCGGCTGGTATATCGCATCCTGACTTACAACAGGCATCTCGAAACATTCTTTGAAACACTAAATTCTATAAAAAGCCTTAAATTCTCTTGAATGATCGCGCCGGCGAACTGCCCGTATAGCCGGCGCTTATTAAAAATGCGGGCAAGGGAGGAAGCGGATTAAAACTTGAAATTCGGAGCCAGAAAGCAGGATGGAAGGGGAAAGTGTCTCCGTAGCTTGCTTTGCCGGATGAATACAAAATCCTTTGCCGAGTTTTAAGGTCGCCGCTTTAGGAAAAATCAACCGCACGAGACCGCTTAATATTACTCGCTTGTTTTAGGACTA
>JAIRVC010000209.1 GCA_031254095.1 Acidobacteriota bacterium | reverse complement strand
AGGATTACGCCCCTTCAGGGCTTGAATTATTGGGGTATCCGTTTCGTAGGGCTTTGCCCTACGCTATTGATTTAAGGCTTTCAGCCTTAATAGACACTTTTCTTTGTTGTATGATAATTACATGTCGGTGATATACGGAATAAACGCGGCGGTTGAGGCCGTCAGGGCGCATCCTGAACGTATCGAACGGATTTCGGTTGAGCGCGGACTGCGAAATCCGCGCGTCGGTGAGATTATCCTTGAAGCGCGGCAAAAGCGCGTTCGCGTATCGTTTGAGGAACGGGCATGGCTCGACCGCAAAGCGGACGGCGAACGCCATCAGGGGATTATCTGCCATATAGCGGAAGCGGACACGCTTGACGCCGAGGAAGTTCTGGCCGGGGCGAAATCCCCCGGACTTCTGGCCGTTCTTGATGGGATTGAAGACCCTCATAATCTGGGCGCGATTATTCGATCCGCGGAGGCTTCCGGCCTGGACGGGGTTTTTATACCCAAAAATCGCAGCGCCGGTTTAAGCCCCTCGGTCGTCAAGGCAAGCGCGGGCGCCGCCGCGCACGCAAAAATCGCCAGAATCGGGAACACGGCGCAATTCATCGAGTCGCTCAAAAAGAAAGGATACTGGATTTTCGGCCTTGAAGCCGGCGCGGGCAAAACGATCTGGGAAGCCGACCTTACCGTGCCCGCGGCTTTTGTTCTTGGCGGCGAAGGGAAAGGAATACATCGGCTGGTAAAAGAAAAATGTGATTTTCTCGTGTCGCTGCCGATATATGGGAATGTGAGTTCGTTTAATGTCAGCGTGGCCGCCGGAATCGCGTTTTATGAGGCGCTTCGCCAGCGCGGACTCGCAAAAGGAAGCTCTGAATAAATAAACCGGCGCTTTCTTTGGGAAACCGGATAACCATTTATTAATGATGGGAAACTCCAAAAATCGTTCGGAGGCCTTCCAAATCTTTCGGTGAAGCATAGGGAAACGTATTGGATAGCCGCCTCACGGCGGCCAGTGGTCAGTGGTTAGTGATCAGTGGTCAGAAAAATCCGCCGCGAACCATCTTTGAGGTAACTGAATGAAGTTATTGGATAGATAATTATGACGGTAGTGGAAATCGAAAATCTGACCAAGGATTTTGCCGTCGGTTTCTGGAAAAAGCGTCCCGTCCGGGCGCTTGACAACCTGAGCCTCCAAATCAATCAGGGAGAAATCTTTGGTTTTCTCGGCCCGAACGGCGCCGGTAAAAGCACGACAATCAAGCTGTTGATGAATCTGCTGTATCCGACTTCGGGAAGCGCCCGCATCCTTGGCGAACCCGTAGCCTCAACGGAGATGCGCAAAAATATAGGGTATCTGCCGGAAAACCCCTATTTCTACGACTATCTCACGCCCGCGGAACTTTTGACCTACGTCGGCCGTTTGTTCGGGCTGGGCGGCGAGGAATTGAAAAAGAGGACGCGCGCGCTGATTGAAGACGTCGGCCTCGGCCACGCGGAAAACCGGCAGCTTAGACAATTTAAAAAGGGAAGGGTGCAGCGCCTGGGAATAGCGCAGGCGCTGATTAATGATCCGGAAATCGTGTTCTTTGACGAGCCGATGTCCGGGCTTGATCCGCTTGGGCGCATGGATGTGCGCAGGATTATTCTCTCGCTCAAGGCGCGCGGCGTGACGGTGTTTTTCAGCTCGCACATCCTGCCCGACGTCGAGGCCATATGCGACCGCGTCTCAATTTTAAACCGCGGAAAGCTTCAGGAAGTCGGAGCGCTGGCGGATATATTAAAGGTCGGCGTAAAAAGCCACGAAATCATCGTGTCGGGCGGAGCGCCGGATATCAAAGAGGCCATCGGCGGCCTGTGCGAAGAAATTCATGTTATGGGAGACCGCTTCCAGCTGCGCGTGCGCGACGGAAAGGCGGTCGAGGACGCGCTCCGTTTTGTTTTCGACCGGAAGCTGGAGCTTATTTCCGTCAATCCCGTAAGGCCGTCGCTGGAGGAGCATTTCAGATCGGCCATATACTCGTCTGAATGAAGGAAAACCGAATAAATGATGCAAAGAATAGTGGCTATTGCCGGAAATACTTTCCGCGAAACCGTTCGGGACAAGATTCTCTATAACCTTATTCTCTTTGCCCTTATCATGATTTTCAGTTCGCTGGCGCTCGGCCAGCTGACGCTCGGCAACGAAAACAAGGTTATTCTTAATCTTGGCCTTGCGGCCATATCCGTCTTCGGAACGATGATCGCCATTTTTATCGGCACCGGATTGGTTTACAAGGAAATCGAAAAGAGGACGGTTTACGCGCTTTTAGCCAAGCCCGTGCGCCGCTCCGAACTGATCATCGGAAAATATTTCGGCCTTGTGTTTACGCTGCTGGTAAACCTGCTGATTATGACGGCGGGGCTTGTGCTGGCGCTTTTGTACGCGGGCGGCGCGGAGCCCTTGAGTTATGTCCGGATACTGCCCGCCGTTTTTATGATCTTTCTGTCGCTTTGCCTTGTCACTGCGCTGGCGCTGTTTTTCTCGACATTTTCAACGCCGGTGCTGTCCGTGCTGTTTACGCTTTTTCTCTGGATCATAGGACATTTCGGAAACGATCTGAAAAATTTCGGCGAACTGACAAAATCCGCGCCGGCCGAGTGGCTGTGCCGCTTTCTGTATTACGCGATTCCAAATTTTTCAAATTTCCAGATGCTTGACGGGCGCTACGTTTTGCAGGCGGCCGGGTATTCGCAAGCGGCAAATCCACTGGCCGTCGCGGGCGTCGTATTTTACTGCGTTGTTTACGCCGTTCTGGTTCTTTCGCTTGGCGTAGTGATATTTCGCCGCAGGGATTTTAAATGACGGCCGCCGGATTCAAAAATTACGGACATTCCAGATTCGTTTACATTCTGTGCCTGCTCGCGGCGCTGCTTGTCTGGCCGACGCAGCGTTTTATCGAAACGCGCGGCGACGGCGGCGGCGAAGACCTGGATATCCTCCTGTTTAGTTCCCCCGGGCTTGTAAAAAAAATGGCGCTCGGTTACGACGGCCTGCT
>JAIRVC010000177.1 GCA_031254095.1 Acidobacteriota bacterium | reverse complement strand
CGCCGCGCTCAGCCGCGAGGAAATCAAAAAGATTGAAGACATCGTAAACAACCAGATATGGATGGACGTCAAGGTTGACACGGCGGTCATGAACCTTGACGAAGCGATGCAGTCGGGCGCGACAGCCCTTTTCGGCGAAAAATATCAGGAAAACGTCCGGGTCGTCGCCATAGCCGGATTCAGTAAAGAACTCTGCGGCGGCACGCACGCCCCGGCGACCGGCGCTATAGGCCTTTTCAAGATCGTCAGCGAAAGCGGCATTTCGGCGGGCATCAGGAGAATCGAGGCAATAACCGGCGCGGCTTCTCTGGACAGGTTCCGTTCAGACGAAGACCTCCTTGATGAAATCCAGCAGGAGTACAAAATCACCCGTCCGGAAATTGTCGGAATGATCGAAAAACTTCAGAAACAGGCGCGCGATCTTGAGCGTCAGGCGCTTGACCTGAAAGCGCAGTCGGCCCGCGCCGGTCTCGGCGACATACTCGCCCGCGTCATAGAAATCGGCGGCGTGAAAGTGCTTTCGGCGGCGGTTCCTGAAATGGACCGTTCCGGACTCAGAAACCTCGCGGACGAGCTTAAACAGAAAATCGGCCGGGGCATTATAATCCTCGGTTCGCCGCAGGAGGAAGGCAAGGTTGCTCTGGTCGTTATGGTCACGCCGGACGTATGCAAAAGAGCGCAGGCCGGACAGATTATCAAACAGATCGCGCCGCTGGTCGGCGGAGGCGGAGGCGGCAAACCGGAACTTGCCGAAGCGGGCGGCAAGGACGCTTCGCGGCTTCCGGAAGCCATTAATCAAAGCTACGGAATAGTTGAAAAAATACTTTTATCATGAAAAAAATTTTCTTCGCGCTTGTATGCTTCGTCGCAATAACCGGCGCGTTTTCGGCACAAACAACCGGCGCGCCGACCGGTTTCCCGGATTATTTTCCGGAAGCCGCTGAAATCGCCGCCGATTCACGGACTTTCGTTTCAGGATTTGACGACGCTGCGGGACTCGCGAAAATAGCAAACGGAAGACTTGCCGCAGATGTAGGTTTCGTCCGTTATGAACGGGCTGATTATTCCGGCGCAACCCCTCTGTCGATCGAAGTTTTTACTTTGCTTGACTTCAAGGCCGCATATTCCCTGCTGACGCTGCTGCGTGAAAACCCGGTTCAGCCCGGCCCTCCGGGCGATTCTTTTACGGCGGCTGATAATGCTTTTTTGTTTGTCCACGGCCGGTTTTTTGTCCGCGTTATTGGAAAAGGCGCGTCAAAAGAACTTCTTGAAAAATCGGCGGTGGCAATCGGCGCGAAAATGACGCCGTCGCGCGGCGAGCGGCCCGAACTGCTTGATTATTTCCCGGCCGGCGGATACGACGCGGCCGGCCTGCGGTATTTCCCTTCCCCGGACGCCTATAAAACATGGACAAATGGAAAAATTCCCGGGCATATCGACACGAATTACGATATGGAAATCGCCATGGCGCGCTATTTCGCCGAAAGCGGTTCCGGAACGATTTATCTGCTGAAATTCCCGACGCCCGAACTTGCCGAAGAATATTACGATGAACTCACGGTTTCCGCGCCGGCGGTGCCGAACGGTCTTTCGATTTACGCAAGGCGCATAGGCCCGCTGATTGCCTGTCTGGAAGGAAATTTCGATCCGGTTTCAGCCGGCGAGCTTCTTTCAACGGTAAATTTCAGCTATTCAATGCGCTGGGTTTACGGCGATGAAAACAATGTAAAGGTTGTCTGGGGCATACCCGGAGTAGTTCTGTCCGCCGTGGTCAATTCCCTGATTTTTTCCGCGCTCGCCGTCGTGGCGGCGGTTCTGGTCGGCCTGGCGGCTGGAATCGGACTTTTCATGCTGCGTCAATATAAAATTAAACGCTCTCCGAATCCGTTGGAGGAAGATCCCGGTTTTACGCGGCTCGACCTCAGATAGCTACGACTGTTCTTCGGCCAATTGCTTGAACTCATCAAGAGTAAGGAGATCGGCCAGGCTGTTAAGCCCGAAATGGATGAGAAATTCTTTGGATGTGCCGTAAAGAATCGGCCGCCCGACCACCTGTTTTCGCCCCTGTATGGAGACAAGTTTCTTTTCCAGCAGAGTTTGCAGGGCTGAGCTGTTCGATTTTTTTCCGCGAATGGCTTGAATTTCAGCCTGCGTTATCGGCTGTTTGTAGGCGATTATGGCAAGCGTTTCCAGCGCGGCCAGAGAGAGTTTTGAACCTGGCTGCGACTTCAGGTATGACTGGATATATTCATGATGTTCGGGGCGCGTCGTCATGCGCCAGCCGCCGGCGATCTCGCGAATCCACATTCCGCCCTCGCGCCCGTTGAACTCCTCAACCATTTCCGCAAGCGCCTGTTTTATGTTTTCCGGGCTTTCCTCCGGAAACACTTCTCTAAAATGCTCCGTTTTCACCGGATCTTTAGCCACATAGATAACCGCTTCCATGATTGCCCGCATTTCGCTGATTTCCATATCAGGCTTTTTCCTTAATTTTAAAGGTAATTGTAAAACCTTCCGGCTTTGCCGGGAACGCGGGCATCCGCCCGCATTTTAAGGAACTCGCCGGTGAGGACGCCGGCGTTCCAATGTCTTTCGCAATTACCTTTTAGAAATCTGTATCTCATCAAAAGCTTTTTCCTGAAACACCAGGACTTCACGCAGCCGCACAAGTTCGAGCAGAGCCAGAAACGTGGCGATAAGATGCTGCTTGGACTTAATCGCCGCGAAAAATACGGAGAAAAGAATTTTGTCGTGAACAACAAAGAGCCGCCGTATGTCGGCGATCTTCTGTTCGACGGTAACTTCCTCCTGCACGACTTCCATCGTACGCTGTTCTTCAAAGCGCAGCACAATATCATGAAAGGCGCGCATAAGGTCGAAAAGCGTCACGGAGACAACTTCTTCGGCTTCCTCAAGAACTTCCGCCGGAGGATTGGCCCAGACGGCTTTTTCCACTTCCTCGCGGGTGTAGAGCGTTTCCGCCGCGTTCTTGAACTTCTGATGTTCCAGCAGATCGTAAACAAGCTCTCTGAGAGGATCGTCCTCAATTTCTTCGCCGGTATTTTCCGACGGGTCGGGAGGGAGCAGTTTCCGCGATTTTATATAGATCAGTGTTGCCGCCATCAAAAGCCATTCGCCGGCGACATTGATATTCAGGTCTTTCATGATCCGGAGGTATTCAAGATACTGTCCGGTGACGCGCGCGATTGGAAAACTCCAGACGTCGATCTCTTCCTTTTTAACCATAGTAAGAAGCAGATCGAGCGGCCCTTGAAAAACTTCAAGGCGGATGGTGAGTTCCTCGCCGCTCGGCGGCGGCACGGGCGGGGGCATATCGGCTGTGTTATCCGCTATGTCCATCGCCATTACAAAATTACCAGCAGAACCCGCAGCCACTGAACAGGAATCATAAGGACGCGAAAAATTCCCAGAAGCATCAGGCCGTAAAGAATGAAAATCCCGGAGGCGCCAAAACGCTGAAACGCTTCGGCTTTGCCGGGAGGGAGCAGGCCCGCCACAATCCAGTGCCCGTCAAGCGGCGGAATGGGCAGG
>JAIRVC010000031.1 GCA_031254095.1 Acidobacteriota bacterium | reverse complement strand
CCACTGACGACAACAGTTCATCGAACTTTGTTTGTATTTCCTGAATATTTACGGTCAGCATATTATCGACTCCCCGCCGTCATCCGTACAACGTCAACCGCTCTTTTCGCGCATCTCATGGCTTTTTCCCGGTTTCCGTTCAAGTTGAATGCCGGTTGTCAGAAAGGGAAAAACTGCGCATCTGGGAAGGCCATATGACCTTTCCAGATGCGCAGTTTTACAATCGCTCGTAAAGAACATCCGCGACGTAATCCATATCTTCAAGCAGGCCCGCCTGCGCGCGATGGATTTGCGGAATAAAGGATTTCTTTTCCAGTTCAGCGGCGACGGTTTCAGGAACCAGCGAACCAATCCAGCGCGAACTTTCGCTTATGATTTTCGCCGCCGCGTCACGCGCCGCTATTCGAGCCATCGCGGCCAGGGCGTCCGCGTTGAAACGGTCGTAAGCTTTCGGGCTAAGGGCGCCCTCTTTGGAGCGCGCCGCTTTTTTCACAAGGCTGGCCGCCCCTTCCGCGTGCGCAATAAGCTCTCCGAGTTTAAAGAGGATGTGCTGATGCCGCGTCAGGCGCTGCGTGCGCGCGGTTTCCAGTGTTTCCGCCAGGGCGCGCAGGCAGTAAGCCGCCGTCCCGGCGCCGATCTGATTATTCTTTCCGTGCAGTTCTTCCATCTGGCGCGCCATGTCGTGATAAAACTGACCGTGAGTTTTCAGGTGAAACTGCCAGCGGTCGCGGGAGATCGTCATCTCCATAATTTCCGAAGTGCCTTCATAAATGCGAGTTATCCGCGCATCGCGTTTGTATTTTTCGACCATATATTCGCGGGTGAAACCATAACCGCCCAGCGCCTGAATCGCGGCGTCCGCGGCCAGATTGCCCGCTTCCGAGGAAAGATATTTTGCGATCGCGCCTTCGGTGTTGCGATTTCCGCCGTCATTCGCATCGCCGTCAATGCGCTCGGCGGTCTCTTCGATATAGGCACGCCCGGCTTCCAGCAAAACGGCGTTTGGAACGATCAGCTTGTGCGTATAACCCTGTTTTTCGGAGAGGGGCGCGCCGCCCTGAATCCTGTCTTTGGAATACGGAATGGCGCGGTCAAGCGCCGCCCAGCCGGTTCCGAGCCCGAAAGCCGCCACCATCAGCCGCGTATAGCCGAATACGAGCTGTGCCTGAATAAGACCCTGTCCTTCAACGCCGCCAAGCAGGCGGTCCGCGTCAACATAGACGTCTTCCAGCGAAACGGTTGACGTGTTGCTCGCCCGGATGCCGTGCTTGTCTTCGGGTTTTCCGTGGCTTAGTCCGGGCACGCCTTTTTCGACGACAAACCAGCTCGGGCCGCCAGGCGTTTTGGCAAGCACGGACTAGAGATCGGCATAACCGCCGTTGCTGATCCACTGCTTATTGCCGGTGATTTTGTAGCCTTTGACAACGCCGTTTTCCTCAACCGGAACGGCCACGGTGCGCAGCGCGCCAAGGTCGCTTCCGGCGGCGGGTTCCGTCGCTCCGTAAGCCATAAGCAGGCCTTCCTGCCCGATGCGCGTCATCCAGAGCTTCTTCTGCTCGTAAGTGCCTCCGAAAATGATCGGGTCGCTTCCCAGAAATGTAGCCAGAACTCCGGTGGCGACGCCCAGATCCACGCGCGCCAGTTCCTCGCAAACCCTGTACACATCGAACGCGCCCCCGCCCATTCCCTCGAATTCTTCGGGAATAAACAGAAGCTGGATGCCTAACACCTCCGGATTACACATCTCGCGGATGGTCTCTACAGGGAATTCCTCGGTGGCGTCAAGTTCCAAAATCCTGGTATCCGGCAGATGCGCGTCGGTGAATTTCTTCAGAGAGTCCAACATGCCATCCAGCATTTCTTTATCGAATCCATTACTCATATCTCAGGCAGCCTCAAAAAGTTTGTAAACAAAAAATAAAAATATACTATAAGGGGTACTGTCAAGAATATTAGCGAATCTAATGAAACCATCTTCTGACCACTGATTACTGATCACTAATTCATCATACTCGCAAAAGCAGCGCTCCCCAGTTCATCCCCGCGCCGAAAGCGGTCATAAGGACAATATCCCCCGGCCGCAGACGCCCGGCGCGCGAAGCCTCATCCCAAAGCAGAGGAATGGTCGCCGCCGTCGTATTGCCGTATTTCTGTATATTGTGAATCACTTTTTCATCGGGGATTTCAAGCATTTTCTGCACCCGTTCGTTGATGCGCAGATTGGCCTGATGCATAAGAACGAGAGAAACATCGTTGATGCCCAATCCGTTGCGCTCAAGTATCTCGCGGGAAACGGCGGTCATTGATTTGGCCGCGTTACGAAAGACGTATGTTCCTTTCATTACCGGAATATGCTCGCCCGCCCTGAGCCTTTCCTCGGATACATACGACCGGTGACGAAAACCGACTCCCGGAACGTACAGCCGGTCATAATCGGTTCCGTTCGCCCGCAAAACGCAGTCGATTATGCCGCGGTTTTCGCCTTCACCGGCTTTTAATACAACGGCGGCTCCGGCGTCGCCAAACAGCACGGTGATGTTGCGGAACCGGTTGTTCCATTCAAGCTCCTCCGGCGTCGGAGGCGTATCCGCCCGTGAATACATGTAATCGTAATTGGCCGCCGTCCACGGCATAAAGCCGGTATGCACCTCCGCACAGACCAGAAGCGCCGTCCGGGCCATCCCCGCGCGTATATGCGCGTCGGCAAGCTGCATCCCGTAGAGAAAACCGGCGCACTGCTGCCGTATGTCAAAACAGGGAATTTCCGGCGCGCCCAGCTTGGCCTGAAGCAGACTGGCGCAGCCGGGAAAAAAATAATCGGGCGTCATGGTGGCGAAAATAATGAGGTCAATGTCTTCCGTCCTTACACTGGCGTCGTCCAGGGCTCTTTGAGCCGCCGCGACGCCAAGATCGGACGTGGCGGTTCCCTCATCGACAAAATGGCGGCATTCGACGCCGCTGCGTTCACGAACCCAGTCGTCATCGACATCCATGATCCGTGACAGCATTTCATTCGCAACCCTGTTGGGAGGAATCGCGATACCGCTTCCGGCTATTATCGTTCGCACCATAAAAAACACCCAAGCTCAAAAGAAGCGAATAGAATAGCACATTTGCCCGGACATTTCATGGATATTCCAACGCGTTGCATGGCGAATGGTATGGCGCGGTCAGGCAAGGCATAGTATTATATTTTACCACGCTCAACGGAATTAAGCCGCCTCATGGCGGCCAGTGGTTAGTGATCAGTGGTCAGAAAAATCCGCCGTGAACCATCTCTGATGGTAGCTTACGGGATGAAGTTATAGGCGAGGATGATACCGAATGGATAACACAAATAAGCTTTTCCGTGAAAACCTCGAATTTATAATAGCGGCCACGGGGATAGGTCTCTGGGACTGGGAACTGGACACCGGTCATGTCATATATAGCCCGGAATGGGAAGCCATCGCGGGCTACGCCCCGGGGGAACTCCCGCAGTCTGTCAATTCATGGATAAATCTGGTTCTCGCCGAAGACATGCCGGATGTAGACGCGATCATCGACAGGGTTATGGCCGGTGAAACTTCGTATTATCAATCTGAATTCCGGCTGAGGCGCAAGGATGGCAGCATCATCTGGGCGCAGGATAAAGGCATTGTAACCGAGCGGCACGATGACGGAAAACCCAGAAGGATCGTCGGCGTCCTTCAGGATGTAACCAGGCTCAAACAGGTGGAAAACGAACTTGACAATACCTCCAAGCAGCTTGAGCTGATCGCGAAAATCTGCGGCCTGTCTTTCTGGGAATGGGATATGGCTAAAAACCATATATATTACAGAAAAAATCATCTGGAAATGCTGGGGTACGACCCGAACGAAATAACCGGATCGCTTGAAGAATGGCGGTCGTTGGTGCATCCCGACGATCTTGACAGGACGGATAA
>JAIRVC010000372.1 GCA_031254095.1 Acidobacteriota bacterium | reverse complement strand
CATTGTCATACTTTCCGGCACGACCACCGTCAACGGCACCATTGATTCACTTCTTGAAATGTGTGCCGGAGCGAAGGATGTCGTACTCGTAGGGCCGTCTACGCCGATGTTTCCGGCGGGCTGGTCGGGTACGCGAGTAACAAGGCTTGCGGGCTCATGGTGGATGAACGGCCATAAAGATGAAATCTTCCGGCTTGTTTCGCTTGCCGGCGGCATCAGCCACATTCAAAGGTTTATGATAAAAAAGCTCGCGTTTGTGTGATGGCGGGAAACGCTGATTGTCATGAGAGATTACGCGATTGAAACAAAAAAAAGGGTTGAGTTCATTCGCGGCGTAATTAAATCCGCCGGCGCGGACGGCGTTGTTTTTGGAAACAGCGGCGGCAAGGACAGCGCGCTTGTCGGAATTCTATGTAAAATGGCGTGCGACAATACCCTCGGACTGATTATGCCCTGCGGAGCAAAGCGAAATTACGAAACGGATAAAACCGACGCTGAATTAATCGCAAGGCAGTTTAACATAGCCACGCGGGTCATTGATTTATCCGGCGCAAGGGATGAGATTGTCCGAGCTATCGACGGAAAAATCAAAATCAGCGATTCCGCGCTTGTAAATATAGCGCCGCGGCTTAGGATGACCGCGCTTTACGCGGCGGCCGCAAGCGAAAACAGGCTTGTGGCGGGAACCGGCAACCGGAGCGAGAGATATATGGGTTATTTCACAAAATGGGGCGACGGCGCTTGCGACTTTAATCCCATTTCGGATCTCACGGTTGCCGAGACATACGAATTCCTGCGTTATCTAAACGTCCCTGATTCAATCATAGAAAAAGCGCCATCGGCCGGTCTGTTCGACAATCAGACGGATGAAGATGAAATGGGCGTCTCTTACGATAGCATAGACGGATTTCTGCTGACCGGTACAGCAAGCCGACGCGATGCGGCTATTATCGAGAAATTTCACAGATCAAGCGAGCATAAACGCAATATGCCGATTACTTTAACCGAAGTATGAATATCCGGGTCAGAACTGGCTTGGATGCCGATAAAAGAAATCCGTCCGGGGCGGCAATTCCTTCAAAGGATGACCGCCTTTTTCTTTATCTTCCGGAGTAAAGAAAGGCTCATAGCCGTCAAAGATATGCTTCCATGAGAAGAAATCCCGTTCCTCAATATCGAAGTTAAGGTATTCGAATATTTTCCTTGTGCCGTCGGGAACTATCGGATGCATGAGTATGGCGCAGGCCTTCAGGAAATAAAATGTGTTGCAAAGCACCGAAACGCGCGCCCGCAAATCCTCTCCGGCTTCCTTAATGGCGTCAGCCCAATATTTGTTCGCCTGCCGGATAAACTCCGAGACCAATTGCATGACGGCATGGAATTCCTGCCTGTGCATCAGTTGTTCATACCTGATGATGGTCTTTGATACAGTCTCCTCGATTTCAGGGTCAGGGGCGGCGGTCGGCAGGAACCCGTTTGTGTCTTTCTGCGCCGCATAGAAACATGAACGCGCCAGGCGATTGAAGACATTTGTCAACAACAGGCCTTCCTTGAGCACCGGATCGGCATCCTTTTTCCCGGCATTGGGATTAAGCGGCTTGGGTTGAAAGCTTACCGGTTTAAGGCCAAGTCCAAGGGAAAGAAAATGCGCACGCAGCTGCTCGGCGGTGTAATAGTTCAGGAGTTCATCGGCCATAGGCGGCTTGACTTCGCCCGACGATGAAGCTTTCTTATCCAGAAAGAGCAGATGGTAGTTGGCCACCAGCTGTGACTGCCGCAAATCCTGCGCTTCGGCTGCAATTTTCGGCTTATGCTCCGCGGGCAGCGCCGCCCACATTGCGGTCTGCGCGACTCCGTAAAAATAGATATTGTCTTGGCCGATGAATTGATAAACGGTCGCGTCGTCCGAACACCAGTAATCTTTCCAGCTCGCTTCACTCCAGAAACGCGATGGATTAAGAGTCTCAATCCCCTTGCCCTTATTCTCAAGATAGGCCTTCGAAAAACTGACAGGCGCCCAAAGGGATTCCGGCCAGCACCAAACCGTCAGGCCTTTAAAATCTTCGATGACGGGAGCGGGCACGCCCCATTCAATATTTCCAGTAATACGGAAAGGAACAAGGGCTTTCCCTGTCCTAAGGCGCGCGCGGACGCCGTCCAGCGCGGCGCGCGCTTTGTCGCGATCCTCAAGGCTGTCGAATTCCAGCTCAAAGGAAGCCTTTCCTTTTTCCGCCGGCCGAAAAACGTGCGCGGGCATGTCATGTTTGATCCGTTGATAGTCATCCTCAAACTCATTTTTCACATATATGGTCGGAGGCGCTAGGAATTCGCCGATGGTCATACTCACAACCGCGCGGGTCTCGCCGCGTTCCTCAAGGAGCGCCACGTATTCTTTTAGTAAGCCGCGAAACGCCGGCAGGTCGAAATACCAGTTGACCACGTCGCGTGTGACCGGCGGCTTTCCGGATAGAACGCTGATGGGGGCAATCAGGTCGGAAGGCATATACTGATGACCCAGATCGCATTCATCCGCGTAGGCGTGTTCCGACTTGCAGCCGGGCACGGGACAGCGGCC
>JAIRVC010000369.1 GCA_031254095.1 Acidobacteriota bacterium | reverse complement strand
CAAGCCCCGAAGGGGCGCAATCAACAGGGCAGACGCATCAAAAAAGTGTGGTTTTTGAATACCTTAGCGTTTTGACCTATATTTTTTAAGTTGTTCAATCGCACGATAAGCCGCAATTCAGGCGGAAAATTTAGATGCGGCTGCCCTGCCCGTCATGGCGTCATAGTTTGACAATTCCATGATTGCTTCTTTCCGAATTTCTGCACGTAAAACGTAAATTCCGGATATTTCATTGAATTTTAATAATTGAAAATTTTTGTTTGACTTAATATTACATGCGTAATACAGTATCACATGTGTAATACATGGAGGTGATTCAATGCGACAATCCGGGAAAATATCCGAAGCGGAATGGCAGGTGTGTCATGAGTTGTGGCGTCATTCGCCGCAGACCGCCAATGAAATCACGCGGCTTCTGGCTGACAGCAATGGCTGGAGTCCGCGTACCGTCAGGACGCTGATCAACCGGCTGGTAAAAAAGAATGTACTTGGTTACGAAAGCCAGGGGCGGGAATACCGGTATTTCCCGTTGATCGGCAAAGACGAATGCGTCGCTGCCTATACGCAGTCGTTTGTGGAGCGCGTTTTTAACGGCGCGGCGGGAACGCTGGTTGCCACGTTCATAAAACATCGGAAGCTTTCCGCGCGGGAAATCGCCGAGCTGAAGGCGATTCTTGACGGTGAAGCGCCGGACGGTTCCGAAGGCAAGTCGGGTAAACCGGCGCAACGCAATCACGGGGGCGGCATTTCAGGGGGGATTTTGCTATGAACCTGAATCTTTATGAAATCTTTGTGTGGGTGACGCGGGCCTCGCTTTACGCCGTCGCCGTTACAGCCGTCATCGTTTTAGCGCAGACGCTGACGCGCCGGGCGCTGTCGGCAAAATGGATATACGCGCTCTGGATGGTTTTGCTTCTGCGGCTGGTTATTCCCGCCGGGCTTGAATCGAAATGGAGTTTCTGGAATCTGACGCCGCGGCAGGAACAGAGCGCTTCGCCGGCGCCCGCTTTCATTATTTCGGACGGTCTTGCGGCATTCGTACCGGAGGACGCCGGAAGCGGAAATTTTTCCTTGCGGCGAGCGCCGCAAACGTATCTTCCCGTCATCTGGCTGGCGGGGGCGCTGTCTCTTATGTGCTGCATCATCATAGGCAATCTGCGCCTCTGGAATACAGTGCGCCGGCTTCCTTTTGCCGCCGATCCCGCGCTCTCGGAGTTATTTGAAGAATGCCGCCGATTGATGCGGGTACAGACGAAAGCCGGCCTTATCTTAACAGACCGGGTGAAAAGCCCGATTCTGTTTGGATTCATAAAACCGCGCGTCCTGCTTCCGGCGGATCTCGCGCGCGAATTGCCGCTTGAGCAGTTGCGCTACATTCTGCTTCATGAACTCGCGCATCTGAAACGCTTCGACATTCTGACCGGCTGGCTTCTGGCGTTTTTGCAATCGCTGCACTGGTTCAATCCGATGATCTGGTGGGCCTTCGGCCGAATACGCTTTGACTGCGAGCTGGCCTGCGACGAACAGGCGCTTTCCTGTGTGCCAAACGACGAACGCCGTTACTACGGCGATGTTCTCATTGGAATGCTTGACCGATACAACCATGTCCATCGCCTGCCCGCAATCGCGGGCATCCTCGAAAACAAAAATCAACTCAAAAGGAGACTTGTCATGATTAAAAAATTCAAGCGTCCGGCGCGCCGTGAAATCGTCGTTGCCGCCACGCTGTTTGCGGTTTTGTCGGTCGCGTTTCTCACGGAGCCGCGATCTTTGTTGTCCCAATCAGGTGTAAATGTTTATCAGTCAGAGGTTAAAAACAACACCGTACCTGAAGCCGCAAAGCCCGTAAGAATGTCAGGCGAAGTTCTTAGTGACGCCGTGATTCACCGTGTACATCCCGTCTACCCTGCAAGCGCAAGAGCCGAGGCAATATCCGGCGAAGTTATACTTGATGTAACAATAGATGAAGAAGGAATCGTCACTGAGGTAGTGGCATTAAGCGGCCCCGATGAACTCATAGCGGCTGCCATTGATGCTGTTCGTCAATGGCGTTACCGCCCCACTCTCGTAAATGGAGCGCCAGTTTCAGTTAAAGGTGAAATCCGCGCAAATTTTACTATGTCTTCGCAGCAGGGTGCTGCTTTTTTAAGAGGAACCATCACTGATGCTTCAGGCGCGGTTTTGCCCGGCGCGACCGTATTTCTTACAAATGACGACACCGGTGTGACAACAAGAACGACGAGCAATAATGGGGGAATTTATGCTTTCCCGAGTATTCAGCCAGGTACTTATACACTTGCTGTGGCGGCGCCGGGCTTTATGCGCGCCACGCTAACGGATATAATACTTCGCTCCGGGGGCCAGTCGCTTGTTAATGTCACCATGACTTTTGCCGGAAGCCAAGATGCGGCATTCCCGCCGGAAAATTCTTTTGATGAAACCGGCGATATCCGGTATCCCCAGGCATTGGTAAACCCAAAGCCGGCATATACACAAGAAGCTCGAGACGCGGGAATCAGCGGCACCGTCGTTCTTAATGTCCTGATACGAAAGGATGGAAAGGTTGATAATATCCGGGTGGCGCAAGGGCTGGGATACGGCTTGGATGAGGCGGCCGCTAGAATTGTCTCCACAGAATGGTTCTTCCGTCCGGCGACACGCGACGGCGAACCGATTGATCATCCCGCTACTATCGAAGTAAGCTTTGCTGTTTTGTAAAAACATAAGTCATTGCCCCCTTTGGCGGCACGCCGAAGGGGCAATGACTTATCGCTGTCTAATTCCGCGCCCTTGATGACGAATAGTAATCGCTTACCCTGTAAGAGCCCAGCAGCGATTTAAGGTCGCTTGCGATGGCCGCCAGTTCGCCCGCGCTTTGACTGACCCGCGCCGCGCCGTTTGCGCTCTCTTTGGCAACCTGGCTCATGCCCGCAATGCTGTTGCCTACGTCAGCCGTGCCTTTTGCCGCCTCGCCGGCATTGCGGCTTACGTCGTTTGTGCCGTTCGCCACCTCGCCAATCGCTCCGGCCACGCGCTTTGCTCCCGTATTTGCCTGCGCGACATTTTGCGCTATTTCGTTGCTTGATCTGGTTTGCCGGTCAATGTAACCCGCTATCGATTCAACAGACTGGTTGATTTTAACTATGATGTCCGAAACGTCCCGAATAACCTCGACGGCGTCTTTTGTGCCGCTCTGAATGTCGTTTATGCGGCGGGCGATATCGTCCGCGTTCGACGCGCTCTGGTTGGCCAGGCTTTTAATTTCATTTGCCACCACGGCAAAACCCTTGCCCGCTTCGCCGGCGCTTGCCGCCTCTATGGTAGCGTTCAACGCAAGCAGATTCGTCTTGTCCGCTATCTTTTTTATGATGTCGGTTACCTGTCCGATTTCGTTGGCGGCATTTCCGAGTTTACCCATGACGCTGTTGGCGTTCGCCGCCTTGCCCGTCGCCTCCGTCGCTATTTCACGAACCTGGTTTGTATTTTGCGCAATCTGGTTTATGCTGGCGCTCATTTCATCGATGGCGGCGGCGATTGTATTCATATTAACGCTCATTTCTTCCGCCGCGCCCGCGACATCATTGGCGTTTACGCTCGCCTGCTCCGCGCCGCTGGCTATACCGTTAATATTAACCGCCATTTGTTCGGTTGTGCTCGCTACCATAGTGCTCTGGGACAGGGTTTCCTCCGCGCCGCCGGTCAACTGTTTGCTGACGCTGGAAAGTTCTTCGGCCGCCTTGGCGAGATTGGCGTTGTCGATTATTACCCTCTTCATTACTTTTTGCAGATTATCCATTAAGTAATTGAACTGTTTCGTCATCTCGCCCATTTCATCGTTCGTGGCGGCGTCAAATCTGCATGTCAGATCGCCTTTGTCTATTTTCCCGAATAGAACAACGGCCTGCTTAATTGTTTTTGTTAAGTTCTTTGCGTATAGATAAGAAACAAACGCCGCCGCGATCAGGATTATTATTCCCGCTGAAACAACCCTTTTTTCCAGCGTGGATATTGAGGCGTTTAAGGATTTTTGCAGACCGGGAGCAACTTTTTCCAGTTCTTCCGCCTGAACCCCGTCGCGCGAAATAATCCGTTCCATATCGGTTTGCGAAAAAGATATGGCGACGACAACAGCGAGCGTAGTCAGCAACGCTCCCATTGCGGAAAGCAACGCAATTTTGAAAGTCATTGATTGGGATATTTTCATAGCAAAACTCTTTCAGTGAAATACGTAGTTAGGGAAACATTTCCCTTTATCGTCGAAATCTCATGAAAATGTTAGAACAAAAAAATGTTGCGTAATTTGATTTTATTCTACAGAATTTTTAAGATATACGAATTTAACGCTGTTTGAGTCCGGTCTTCACACGTACAGGAGGAGATTGTATGAAACTTTTTTCACGCGCCATGATGTTTGTTTTTTCGCTGTCAATCGCAGCAACGCTTTTCGCCGGTGAAATAACCATCTATGGAGGCGCTCAAAAACCGGGAGAACTCAGTTGGGCGAACGCTTCCCCGGTGGAAGCCGCCACGGATTTCGCAGGGGATTTCGGCGGCACGTTCGGAGTTCGCTTTTCAGCCGGGCGCGTCATCGGATTTGAACAAGGCATAGGTTTCTCGCCGCGGTTCGCCAAACCGGGCGTCAAGGCTTTTCAGACGGACACCAACCTGCTGATTCAGCTGCCCGGTAATATCGTCCCCTATGGCACTGCCGGCATCGGCCTTGTCCATACCTGGGGCAAGGACGTGCCGACATCGCTTGATCCGAGAGAAATCGCCGCTTTCGTTTTCAGCGCCGGAACCAATTTCGCGGTCAATTACGGCGGCGGCCTGAAGATACGCAAATTGGCGGGGCCTCTCGGAATCAATATTGACGTTCGCGGCTACACCCTTCCCGGTTTTAAAGCCAAGTTTGAAAACAGCGATACCAAAGAAGGGCTGAGCTTTGTTCAAACCAGCGCGGGCCTGGTTTTTACGTGGTAGGCCGCCGTAAGGCGGCCAGTGGTTAGTGATCAGTGATCAGTGGTCAGAAAAAAGCGAGCTTTATCTTTTTCGCTGAATCGTGACTTCCGCGGGAGTAATCGCCCGTATAACCGCAGCGCCGTCGGAACCTTTAAGCATTTGCATCGTGAGTTTGCCCTGAGCCGGAAGCCGCGCGGCATCGAACGCGCCCGGCCTGACTACGGCGCGAAAATCTTCGGCGGAAACGCTTTTAATGTATTCCGGCGGGGCCAGCAACTGAACGGAAACCTGTTCCGGAGTAAAGATATAATCCCCGCCTTCGACGGCCACTGGAATTCTGCCGATGTTGCGCAGCTGCCTGACAGGGCCGACCGCAACCTGCACCTGAATCGGATTTTCCTCGGAAATTCTAATAGAGGAATCCCGCAGATTCAGATTCACAAAAAACCGGCCGGTCTCACGCTGTTCTTTAAGGGAGATCGGCATCGTTTCCACCTCGGTGATAGGCGCAACGCGCGACCTCGCGCCCGTAATAATGACCGAAGACGGCTGCGTGAATTTATTGTAAATTTCAAAACCTTTAGGCGGTTCGGCGTCAACCGGCGCGACAATCGGGACTTCCTTGGAAACCGTCGTTTCCAGAGTGATTGCCAGGCGCGCGGGCGCGATGCGCAAAATCTCCAGGCCGCCCCGCTGCGACATTCGTATATTGTCCGGCGTCAGCGAAACGACATGTTCTCCTTCCGAAGCATTCTGCAGATCCACAAGGCAGATCGGCGGCATTTGGCTGAACCAGGCGTTTGAAACCGCCGAGCCGCGTATTGTCACCTCCACGCTGGCCGGGAGCGGGCTTACGGTTTCCATCTGCTGCGGTTTTCGCACTTCCAACTGCACGGCAATCACCCGTTCGTGACCGGGATCTCCGCGTACAAAAAGCCACAGCGTCAGCGCTATAAGAAGCGAGGCCGTTTTAAGCAGCCAGTCTCCAAAAAATAATTTGCGCAAAGTCCGTTTCATGCTTCTTCACGTCCTTCCCGCGCCGGAGAATCGGATTCTTTTAAAACCTTGCGTCCCGCGAACGCGCCCCTAAGCGCATTTCTCAGCTCGTCGCCCGAATAATTCCGGGTAATTTTTCCGCCCATGGCCAGCGAAATCGTTCCTGTCTCTTCCGATACAATCACCGATATGGCGTCCGTATCTTCCGTTATGCCGATCCCGGCGCGATGGCGCGTGCCGAGTTCCTGACTGAGGCGCGGATCGAGCGTCAGGGGAAGAAAGCATCCGGCCGCGACAACACGGTTTTTCCTGACGATGACCGCGCCGTCGTGCAGGGGCGTTTTATGAAAGAAGATTGTAACGAGCAGATGGTAAGAGATTACCGCGTCCAGATTAATGCCGCTTTCGGCGTAGCTCCTGAGGCCGACTTCCCGTTCCACGATGATAAGCGCGCCGATTTTCCGGGAAGCCAGCGTGGAGGCCGCCTGAACGATTTCATCAACGCCGTCCTCAGACTGGTTGCGCCCCGCCCAGAAGGAAACGACTCCTATCCGCGTTAAAATCATTCTGAGTTCCGTCTGAAACAGGACGATGATGGCGAAAAATACATATGTCAAGGCGTTGGAAAGGAGCCATTCGGTGGCGGAAAGATTATAAAAACGGGTCACACGGAAAAACAGGAATAGAATAATGATGCCAAGCGTCATCTGTACGCCGCGTGTTCCCTTCATCAGCAACAGAAAACGATACGCTATAAAGGCAACCAGCGCGATGTCGATCAGATCGCGGAGCGAAAAAGACGTGATCTGCAAAAACTCAAACATCGAAGCCATGTTTAAATATCCAACATTCCATTTCCCCGCGTATTTCCCGACCGGGCGATTACGTCCGTTACATCGGCGACATCCCGCGCGGCCGCGACATCGTGTACGCGAACAATATGCGCTCCATATAAAATGGAGGCGGCGACCGTGGCGCAGGTTCCAAATACCCGTTCGCGCGCGGGCTTGCGCGTGACCGCGCCGATAAAACCCTTACGGGACGTGCCGATCATGACAGGAAACCCGGCCGCCGCGAGCCGTGAGATATTCACAATAATTTCAATATTCTGATCCGCCGTTTTTCCAAATCCCACGCCGGGATCAAGAATAATCCGGTCGGAAGATACGCCGCAGGCCATGGCGCGAGCGACAGCGTCATTTGCCCACGCGTCGATTTCACCCATGATATCCGGGCTCGGCGGCAGCTTCTGCATGGTTTCAGGCGTGCCCCGCATGTGCATTAGAATCAGCGCCGCGCCGTATTCGGCCGCGACGGAGCCCATGCGCGGATCCATCGCCATGCCGCTGATGTCATTTATAATGGCGGCGCCATGCTCCAGCGCCGCCCGCGCCACTTCGGATTTATTGGTGTCCACGGAAATCGGGATCGGGTATTTTGGGCCTTTCGACAAAACTTCCAGCGTTGGAACAACGCGGCTGATCTCTTCCTCCGCACTGATTCCCGCGGAACCGGGGCGCGTCGATTCGCCGCCTATGTCCAG
>JAIRVC010000298.1 GCA_031254095.1 Acidobacteriota bacterium | reverse complement strand
AACCAGCCGCAGATTTGCGATGGAGGCTTTCCCTTTGCTTTTTGCCACGCCTTCGCTGGAATTAAGCTCGCCTTTGAAATCGAACAGACCCGAAAGATCCGCGCCGGCCGGAATGAAGCCCGAAACAGCGGGATCGAAATGCGTTATTTCAAGGACTGCGTCAAAAGGCGTCAGAAGCGCGTCTTCACGGCTCAACGGGCCAAGGGGTCCTCCGAGGGCAAGCAGCCCATTTCCTTCAATCGCGGCCGAAAGCTTAAAAGGGGACGCGGTGTCGTGCGACAGGTTTTCGGCGAAAAAAGTGACTTTTTCATATGTCGCGGTTTTTTTCCTTGGCTCGATAATTTCAACTCTGCCATTTGTTATTTTCAGCCGCCCGACCTTGATGCCGGATGCCAGCGCCATTTCCTTTACCGATGGTTCCGCCGCATCGGTTTTTACTGCACCCAGATCGGAAAAGTTCCATTTGCCTTCCGTCGTACGAAGCAGCGAAATGGACGGCCGCTCCAGCGAGATTTCCGTAATATGAACTTTTTTGGAGAAAATCAGCGGTCTGAGTTCAACGCCTATATAAAGAGAACTCGCGGTGACAAACGGATTCGGGCTGAATTCCGGATTGTCCATGATTGTAATATTGTCAACGGACAGCCTTCCCGAAAACAGCGAGAGCCGCAGTTCACCAAGTCTGACGGCGCGTTCCAGCCTGTTGGAAAGCGCGGACTCGATCTGCGGCCGGAACTGATCGGCGTTTATAAGAAACGGCAGCGCGACAGCCGTGAGAATAAACACGAAAAACAGGACGGCTATCGCCGCCGCCGCGATTTTTATTTTTGATTTAACACCCGCCAATGCCGCGCCTCCATTTTGTAAAGGATTATCCGTCTTTCCCGCCATTCGTCAAGAAAAAGAATTTTATGATTTTTGAGAATTTGGGCGTATTTAGGCGTGTTTTGACAAGGTGCGCCCAAAATATGGTATCTTAGAACTTTTATAAGCCATAGGAAAGGAGATTGTTATTATGCCAAGACCCGCGGCTAAAACCGAACTGATCGACGCCGCAGGCGGCCAGTGGAACAAAATGTGGAAGCTGATTGATTCCATGACGGACGCGCAATCCGCCGTATTTAATTTCGGCAATGACCCCAAACTTAAAGAAGCTCACTGGGCGCGGGATAAAAATCTGCGGGATGTCCTTGTCCACCTTTATGAGTGGCATCAACTGCTTTTGAACTGGACTGCGGCAAACATTGGAGGCGATGAAAAACCATTTCTGCCCAAACCTTACACATGGAAAACCTACGGTGATATGAACGTGGAGTTTTGGAAGAAGCATCAGTCAACATCCTATGCGGATGCCGTCGCCATGCTTCGCGGCAGTCACGCAAAAGTCATGGCTCTGATCGAATCCCTGACCGATGAGGAACTGTTTGCGAAGAAACATTTTTCTTGGACAGGAACAACCAATCTTGGCAGCTATTGTATCTCGGCCTCCGCAAGTCATTACGACTGGGCGATCAAGAAGATAAAATTATATTTAAAAACAGGGAGCGCATGATTTATGAAACTTGAAATGTTTATCAATTTTGACGGCAACTGCCGGGAAGCGGTTGAATTTTACGCAAAGGTATTTAAATCCGGGATCGGAGAAATTTTGACTTATGGCGAAGCGCCGCCCGATCCGGAAAATCCCGTGCCGGAAGCCGACCGCGACAGGATATGTTACGCCGGAATACCAATGGGCGGTATGATCGTGATGTTTATGGATATGCCCTCCGATTTTCCGCTTGCCGTGGGCAATAATATCAACCCCACGGTCAACATGGACGATAAGGACGAAATCACACGTATTTTCAATGAGCTAAAAGAGGGCGGCAAGGTCTTTATGGAGCTTCAAAAAACCTTTTACAGCGAATGGTACGGCATGGTTCAGGATAAATTCGGCATAATATGGCATCTTTTGCACTATGTTCAGCAATAACAGGCTGGCTGCAATGCTTTATCGCATTCAGAGGTTGCCTTGGTGTTATCAGAGACTGCGGGCGTTAAAGTTAAGCGGAGCGGTTTTGCCGGAAGACAGATCGGCCTGCCAGATGTATTCCGCCTCGACGCCGTCAGCGTTTTGAAAGATCACTCGCACCCAGTAAATGTTTCCGCCACGCCGCGCGGCGCCCCATGTCTTGAAGCTGAGTCCGGGATTGCCGCCCTGTATCATGGAGGCCAGCTTCTCGTTCGCCGCGAGCGTTTTTTCATAAGCTTCCCGCTCGGTTTCTCCCTGCTGAAATACGGGCGAATCATCTTCTTCTTTAGAATCCTTGTAGTTCGCGGAACCGGTTCCCGAAAGCACGGGCGGCGTTATTGACGGAATATCCGATTGTACAACTATGATTTTTCGTGCAGATTCGGCGTGTACGCGCGAGGCGGTCGTGGGACCGGGCGGCTGACGCAGAAATTCCTCCGGATAAGGAATATCGTTTACGCCCATGGGTATTATAATTTCCGGCTCGGCCTCGCCGGTCGCAGAGATTTTGAGAATATAAATACGGTCAAACAATCGCTCGCGAAGCGCGGGAACCGCAGTCAGCGAAATTCCGGCGGCCACGGCGAAAATCAGCACGCCGCCATAAATACGCCGCCTTGCCTGATCGTATTTTTTTCCTGCGCGTTCAATCAGCATTTTCTTACTTTGCGCGGACGCCCCTGAACACCAAAAACCGATAGATAAAATCTTCAATATCTCCGTCAAGAACCTTGTCGGCGTTTGACGTTTCAAATTTTGTGCGATGGTCCTTCACCATCCGGTAGGGATGAAGCACGTATGAACGAATCTGGCTTCCGAAGTTGATATCCATCTTGGAATCTTCGATTTCCTGCAATTCCTGGCGCTTTTTGCTCATCTCCAGTTCGTACAGGCGCGAACGAAGCACCTGCCGGGCCATCTCGCGGTTGCGGATCTGTGAACGCTCATTTTGGCAGGAGACGACAATTCCGGTCGGGATATGCGTGATGCGCACCGCCGAATCCGTAACGTTTACATGCTGTCCGCCCGCGCCGGAGGATCGATAGGTGTCAATGCGCAGATCTTTTTCGTCGATCTGAATTTCTATTTTTTCGTCCAGCTGGGGATAGACAAACACCGACGCGAAGCTCGTTTGACGCTTCCCCATCGCGCCGAAGGGCGAGATGCGCACGAGTCTGTGAACGCCGCTTTCAGACGAAAGGTAGCCGTAGGCGAAGTCCCCTTCAATAATGAGCGTCGCCGAACGGATTCCCGCTTCATCGCCGGGCTGATAATCGATTATTTTTACCGTATAGCCGCTGCGTTCGCCCCAGCGCATATAAAGGCGCACAAGCATGTCCGCCCAATCCTGCGAATCAACGCCGCCCGCCCCGGGATGAATGGTTACAATCGCGTTCGCGGCGTCGTGTTCGCCGGAAAGAAGCATACGGATTTCAGTGTGCAGGGTTTCTTCCTCAAGCCGCGCCAATTCATCAGAAAGTTCCTGCAGTACATCTTCTCCCTCGCCTGCCAG
>JAIRVC010000241.1 GCA_031254095.1 Acidobacteriota bacterium | reverse complement strand
GATTACGAACTTGTCAAACTTCATGCCGCCAGAACCGAGGGTAGAACCGAAGGTGAAAAGGCGTCTGCGTTTACCATCGCCAGGAATGCGCTGGAGATGAAAATGCCCATGAGCGATATTTCCAGACTCACCGGCCTTTCTTTCGATGAAATCCGAAAGCTTGCGCATTAAGGAAATGGGTTCAAGGGGTTCTGAAACAATGCTTTTTTTATGGCAAGCAATGTTGATTCATAATCTACGGGTTTCGCGATATGGCCGTTCATGCCGGCGGCGGCGACTAATTCGATGTCCTCCTTGAACGCATTGGCGGTCAGGGCAAGTATTGTCAGAGTCTTTGCGTCCGGCCGGTCTAAGGCGCGTATCGTTCCGGCAGCCGTACAGCCATCCATAACCGGCATCTGGACATCCATGAGTATCAAATCGTAATAACCAACGGCGGAGGCTTTCACCATATCGACGGCTTCATGCCCGTTCGCGGCGCTTTCCAGTTTGGCGCCGGTATCCTTCAGGAACGCGTAAACGATTTCCCGGTTAATTTCCACATCATCTACAACAAGTATGCTGCGGCCTGAAAAATCAAATACTTCATTGACCTGATCGGCGGACATCGGCCGGTCTTTTGAGTTTGAACCGTTGTCGATGGCAAGCCGGATTGAGAATGAAAACCGCGAACCTTTTTCCAGCTTGCTTTCCACCAGAATATGGCCGCCCATGAGTTCTACGATACGCTGACCGATTGCCAACCCCAGGCCGGTTCCGCCGTAACGGCGGGAAATGTTGTTGTCAGATTGCTCGAAGGGGTCGAATAATCTTTCCGTAAAACTTTCTGGTATGCCTATGCCGGTATCGGTAACCGAAAAACGTATCGTGGCTTTTTCGGCATCCCGCGAAAGCTCATCAATATCAAATTGGATGCGCCCGCGTCCGTTGGTAAATTTAATCGCGTTTGACAAAAGATTGTTGAGCACCTGCGACAGCCTGGCGGAATCGCCCACAAAGGAATCGGAGGCGGGCACATGATAGTTGACGACCAGTTCCTGATTCTTTTCCGTTGCCGTTTGCCGGATGTCGGATAAAAGCGATTCTATCGCATCTTTCAGACTGAACGGAGCGTCGCGCAGAATGAACTTGCCTTCCTCGATTTTCGAGATGTCCAAAACATCATTGAGCAATTCCGTCAGATGTCTGGACGAAACGCTTATCTGGCGCAGGCATTTTTTTATCTCGTCAATGTTCTGGCTGAGTTCGGCGATTTGCGTCATGCCGACGATGGCATTTACGGGCGTGCGGATTTCATGGCTCAGGTTGGATAAAAACTGGGTCTTGGCCCTGACGGCGTTTGTCGCTTCCTTGACTGAGGCCATGTTGTTGAAAATCCCATTCACTGTCCGGCCGTAACCCATGAAGGAAGACAGTATTTCATTCGGCAGGAAATCATAGGAATCCCTGGAGGCGTTGGTTATGCCGCCCATGATGACTCCTTCGAGCTTTCGGTTGTTGCCGAAAATCGGCATATACAGGACATGCGCCAAATTCAACGCCTGAAATGGCGGCGCCGTAACCGGAGATTCCTGGAAGGCGTTGTGCTGCTTAAAATCACACAACTCCTGCCGGGTAATCCATTCGCGTGAAAAACGCAAAGGGCCGCATTCATCCATATTGCATCCGCCCAGGTAAACCAAACTGTCGCCGGATGGGCTTATGGAAAAAATCGCGCCGAACTCAAGCTGAAAAATAACTACGATTCCTTCTGTAACAGTCTCGTACAGCTCTTTTGGAGTGTGCGCCTGGAGCGCCATTTGAGCGAAAAAATGTATGCGGGTAAACATGTCAAGCTGTAAATCCAGCTTGCTGCGGATATTACGCATATTCCGCTCGGCCAGTTCATATTGGTGGGCCATTGACGCTTTGTTCGCGATGCCTTTTTTGTGCCTTTGCGCCTTCAAATATTTATTCTCCATACTATCCTTTTTACTTTGACCCGGGTTAAGGAAACGCTGATTAATTGCCTGAGCGGGCGAATTGCCAAATTGTTTGCGGTTGTGTGGTGCTCGTAACCTCAACACATCATTGATATATGCCTCGGTTACTGCGCTCCGTACGCCTCGCACTTCATCCCGCACAGACAATTAATCAGCATTTCCTAAGGATTAAACGAAAAAGCGGAACCCAGTTTTCCGGCGATACGATTTTTTATCCAGTTACCATCGCTCCACTCAAGGGGATTAACCGGAAGACCCGCAAGCAATGTGCAGTAATGCAGATGGTCTCCCCCGGCCAGCCCCGTTTCGCCGGTTTTCCCGATAATATCTCCACGCGCCACCGTCTGTCCTTCCGTAACCGCGATGGAGGAAAGATGCCCGTAAATTGTCATGAGGCTGTAACCGTGGTCGATTACCACGGCGTTGCCGTAAATGCCGAGGAAGCGCGCCAGAACAACAACGCCGTCATTGGCGGCCGGAATCGGCGCCTGCCTTGTTTGCGCCAGATCAAGCCCCAGATGATCCTGCTGATCAATTTCGCGTCCCTGGTAAACATATGACCTACGTTCGGCAAAAGACGCCATCACTTTTGTGTTCGGCATCAACAGAAAGGGTTTGTTCCACAGGAAAGACTGCCGGGAATTTTCCGCAAGCGAATTGATGGTTTTCGCGTTGCTTTCCCGCAGTTCGCGGTTGATCATCAGGTAGCTGTCAAGCAGCGTCCCCTGCTCACGGATTTCCGGAGTTTGCGAGAGAATCGGCGGCACGACTTTATTCAGAAAAGCATCGGAAACCTGAATGGTGTCGGTACGCAGGGGGCGTCGTGTAAAGTTGTCGATAAAACCGGTTTCAGCGACATTGCCCGCGGAATCCTCCGCTACAAGGCGAACATCCGGCGCGGGCATATCGTAAGGAACGGCAAACAGGGCGAATCTGTCATTCGGCCCGCCGCCGGGAAGCGGGTAGCCTGAAAACCAGCGATCGCCAGCGCGTACGCCGTCGCGTACCGCCGATTCGCCGACGCGATAAGTTACGGCTTCGCTGCCTCCCTGTGTTACATATGTCTGCGCCGACGTAACCTGAAGCGACGGGGGGGTGAGGCGTACAGGCAGCGTCAGTTCTTCAACAACATCGGGCGGGTTGCGCAGCCATGTTCCCGCGCGGCCGGCGGTAACGCGGATTGTGGCGTTGCCGCCTTTTAGTTCCGGAAGAGCTTCAAGTCCCGCCACGACCGCCATCGTATCTTTTTCTGTTTTGTTTCCAAAAAAAGGAATCTGGCTGGCCGGTTTATAATTTTTTTCTTCCAGTACGGCGATGTTGCCGTCCTGTATAAGCTCAACGCGCACGCGCACAAGGCCGCGCTTAGGTTCTGCGGCTTCGACCTTTACGGGAGTTCTTCTGCCGATCGTGGACATTTCAGGCTCAATTTTTATGATGGGCGGCGCGCCCGCGTAGAAAACCGCAATTCCCGTTACGGCGAGGACGAAAAGTGCAATAATGAAAAACACCGGCTTTAAGGAGCGTTTCTCGCCAAAAAGGTCTTTCGTCATTTACCCGATCCTTTCAGAGACAGACAGATTGAGACAACTGCATAATTGTAACTTAGAAGTTACCAAAAAAGATGTTTCACGGCGAATTTTTCTGATAACCGATCGTTCGCCTATAACTTCATTTTAAAAAGTTACCTCAAAGATGGTTCACGGCGGATTTTTCTGATCACTGACCACTGGCCGCCGTGAGGCGGCTCGCCATTTTGTAACTGCCTTGCTTGATAAGCTTACCATAGCCCGGATAAGCATGTCACCGGCGCGCGTGCCAATTCGCCCGTTGATTTGACCGGCATTGCGAGTAAAATACACAGCGCTATGAATCCGCGTGAATTGAAAGAAAATCGTAAACTATTGACAATATGGTCGTATGAACACCATCCGATTGAGAGGGGTTACAATAACCGTACGTTGTATATCAATGTCGTCACGCGTGAAATCAAGGAAAAGCCGGTTACCGGGTTAATGAAGGATAAGTTTATCGGCGGCAAAGGTTTTGGGCTGAAATTGTTATGGGACGCCACAAAGCCGGATACGCGCTGGAACGACCCCGAAAACGAAATAATTATTTCACCCGGCCCGATTGGGGGAATCATCCAGTACTCGGGAGCGGGAAAATCGCTACTGGTGTCCATTTCCCCGCAAACCGATTCGGTTATGGATTCGAATGTAGGCGGATTTTTCGGGCCTTTTATGAAATTCGCGGGTTTTGACGCCCTTGAGCTCCAGGGGAGAGCCGAAGAAGATGTGATTATTTATATAGACGGCGTCAATCACCGGATAGAAATTTTTAAAGATCCTGGTTTTTCAACCGACTCGCATATTCTTTGCGAAGAATTAACCGGGGCATTTGCTGACGATGAAAGAGATGTTAAAAATATAGGAATTGTTTCAACGGGGGCTGCCGCCGAACATTCATTAATAGGAATGATTAATTTTACGTTCTGGGATATTAAACGTAAAAAAGTACGTTTAAAACAGGCCGGACGCGGCGGCATCGGCACCGTTATGCGCGATAAAAAAATCAAGGCGATTATCTGCAAAATAGCGGGCGTTAAACCCAATCTGAACAATGTTGTCGATTTAAAGGCGATACAGGAACGCGGGCGCCGCTACGCCAGAGAAGTGGCGGAACTGGACGATTCTCAAAACCAGATACGGAAAAAAGGGACCGCCAATATCGTAAATGTAATGAGTGATTACGATTTATTGCCGACCCACAATTTCAAATACGGAACGCATAAAGATGCCTTTAAAATCCATAGCGATTTATTAAGGGATAAATATTTTACGCTCGGCGTTAACGACGCGTGCTGGGCGGGCTGCGCTTTGCAATGCGCCAAGGGCGTGGATGATTTTGTTTTGAAAACAGGCCCCTACAAAGGCGCGGCAGTTATAGTAGATGGCCCCGAATACGAAACTGCGGCGGGTTTGGGATCCAATATCGGCATTTTCGATTACGATGCCATTATCGAAGCCAGTTTCTATTGCGACACATACGGAATATGCACCATAACATGGGGAACCGTTGTGGCTTTTATTATGGAATGTTACGAAGCGGGCATCCTGAATAAAGAACGCACGGGCGGCCTGGATTTACATTTCGGCAACATTGAAGATTCGCTTGAATTGCTGCACCAACTGGCGCGGGGTGAGGGTTTCGGTAAAATTGCGGGGCTGGGTATTCGTAAAATGAAAGAAATATTTGTTAAGGAATACGGCGCCGCCCCCCGGTTTTTGAATGATATCGGTATGGAAAATAAGGGGTTGGAATACTCCCAATATATTTCCAAGGAATCTTTGGCGCAGCAGGGCGGTTATGCAATGACAAACAAGGGGCCCCAGCACGACGAAGCCTGGCTGATTTTTATGGACGCGGTGAAGAATTTATTTCCGACCCTTGAGGATAAAGCCGAGGCGCTGCATTATTTTCCGATGTTCAGAACCTGGTTTAGCCTTATGGGACTATGCAAAATTGTCTGGAACGATATAGTTCCGGCGGATAATGAACTTCAGCCTGAATCGCACAAGGTGCCCGGGCATGTGGATAACTATGTCGTCGCGTTTAACGCCGTAACAGGGTTAAATATTGACAAGAAAGAACTTATTCGCCAATCCGAGAGGGTTTACAATTTCCAGAGGATTTTTAATATTCGCCGGGGATACGGGCTTCGCAAACATGATGCCCAACCCTATCGCGCCGCGGGCCCGGTGACCAGGGAAGAATATGAATCCCGCGCGGAACGCTACGATAAACAGATGAAAGAAATTATAGGCATTGATCCGGCGGGGAAAACCACCGAAGAAAAAATGGCTATTACGCGTAAATATCGCGAAGACCAATACGAAAAACTTCTGGATGCCGTGTATAAACGCCGCGGATGGACGCCGGACGGAGTGCCGACCATCGCCCATTTAAAAGAAATCGGCATGGACTTGCCCGAATTGATGGAAGTTGTCGCGCCCCTGCAATAAAATAAGGTTTTGCCCCGGGATAATGTGTTAAAATGCAACTCAGCGTTTCCCTGAATGAGGTGTCAGCATTATGCCGCTTACAAAGAAAAAACTTTGCGCCTGCATGTTTTTCCTTCCGGTCTGCGCGGCGTATATTCTGCATGTTCCGGGCAGCGCGCAGAGCGGCGATCCCGCCGTTTTCAAAATCGGCGTCGAAACCGTCTATGTTCAGGCAGCCGTAAGCGACTCGCTTGGCCGTTACGTGACCGGCCTCAAAAAAGAACATTTCCGCGTTTTTGAGGACAAAGTGGAGCAGACGATTACCAGCTTCAGGCAGGAGGAGGCGCCAATAAGCGTGGGCATTGTTTTCGACGTCAGCTCAAGCATGAAAGACAACGACAATATCCGGAGAGCCAAAAACTCCATTACGCGTTTCCTGCAGTCCGTAAATCCGGAAGATGAAGCGTTTTTGATAGCATTCAACGAACGGCCGAATCTTACGCAGCGTTTCACCGACCAGATCGGCACGATGCGAAGCGCGCTGGCGCAACTGAAACCGAGCGGCAACACGGCGATATATGACGCGGTTTACATGGGGCTTGATCAGATCCGTCGCGGCAAAAATGAAAAAAAGGCGCTGGTG
>JAIRVC010000224.1 GCA_031254095.1 Acidobacteriota bacterium | reverse complement strand
GTAATCAAGCACTAACAGAAAAATGATAATGCCCGTAAGTGTAAATATGTCGTCGAAAACCGAAATGACGCCCGCGGTGAAAAGTTCGTTCAGCGCGTCCACGTCCGTGGTGACGCGTGTCATCAGGCGGCCAACCGGATTTTTGTCGAAAAAGGCAATTTCCTTTTTTTGCAAATGCCTGAAGATTTCCATGCGCAGATCGCGCATGATTTTCTGCCCCGTCAGATTAATAAGCCATGTCTGACCATAGCTCAAGCCGAAAACGCCGATGAGCGTCAGGACATAAAACGTCGCGATTCTGCCGAGGCCAGCCAGGTCGTAATTGCCGATATGCTCATCAATGGCGATTTTTATAAGAAAAGGCTGCAGAATCGAAAGAGCCGACCCGGCTATGAGACAGACGACGGCTAGAACCGCCGCGCCGCGGTAGGGGCGCAGGTATCCGAGCAGCCGCCGCATCAGGCGGGCGTCATAGGCTTTTCCCAGAACTTCTTCTTCAGTGTTATCCGTTACCATGACGTTTCAGCTCGCGGCAAGTTCGTCTTCCAGCAGCTGTTTGTAAAAAAGATCGGCGTAAACGCCATTGAGCCCAAGTAAAGAATCGTGAGTGCCGCGTTCGATGATTTCCCCGTTTTTGAGCACGACAATCTGGTGCGCGGAACGCACCGTCGATACGCGGTGCGAGACCAGAATCGTCGTGCGTCCGTGCGTCACTCTTTCCATTTCCCCCAAAATCCGTTCTTCCGTGTAGGTATCGACACTTGACAGCGAATCGTCGAAAACCAGTATTTTCGGCTGGCGCAGCACCGCGCGGCTGATGGCTAGGCGTTGTTTCTGCCCGCCAGAAAGAGTGATGCCGCGTTCGCCTACGAAGGTCCGCATTTTGTCGGGAAAAGTTTCGATGTCTTCTAGAATATGTGAAACTTCGGCCGCCTGCCGGATTTCCTCCGGAGAAGCGCCGCTTACGCCAAAAGCTATGTTTTCGCCGACGGTATCGGAAAAAAGAAACGTTTCCTGAGGAACGCAGCCGATTGTTTTCCGCAGATCTGAAAGAGGCCACTCGCGGACATCTTTCCCGTCGATAAAAAGCGATCCCGGCGGCGGATCAATAAGGCGCGGAAGAAGGTTCACCAGAGTGGATTTTCCGCTTCCCGTATGTCCGACAACGGCCAGCGTCGTTCCCGCCTCGACGCGAAGATTGATATTGTTGAGCGCGGGCATACTTGAGCCAGGGTAGCTGAAACTTAAATTTCTGAATTCCACGGCGCCTTCGACGGCATCCGGCACCGCAGCGTCCGGAGCGTCCCTGATGTCGATTTCAGAACTCATGATTTCCAGCATCCGTCCCATGGAGGCCGAGCCGCGCTGAATGACGTTCATGACCCAGCCAATGGCGATGGTCGGCCACGTCATCATCGAAAGATAGCCCATAAAAGCGACAAACTCGCCGAGCGTCAACCGTCCCATCACTACCTGCCGCCCGCCGAACCAGAGGAGAGCGACAACTGAAAACCCCAGCAGCACAGTCATAAGCGGATGAAAGACGCCCCACAGGCGAATCATGGCGATATTGCGCCGGATATATTTGTGGTTTATACCTTCAAACGCGCGTATCTCGGAATCTTCGCGGGCGAAAGCCTTGACAACGCGACTGCCGGCAATGTTTTCCTGAACCTTGGTGCTCAGCGCGGAAAACTGTTCCTGTATTTCCTCAAAGCGGTCATGTATGCGTCCGCCGAAGTATTTGACGGTCAGCGACGCCAGCGCGAGCGGAATGTAGGCGAGAATCGTCAGCTTCCAGTCAAGGTGAAAAAGCAGAATTGAGCCGACAATAAAAGTGACAATCGTATTCATGGAATACATTATGCCCGGCCCCAACACCGCGCGAACCGCGGCTAGATCGTTGGTCGCCCGCGACATGACGTCGCCGGTGCTGCGCGCGCCGAGGGACATCAGAGACATTTTCTGCACATGTTCAAGGAAATCGTTGCGCAGGTCGTATTCCGCTTTGCGGCTGACGCCGATCAGAATGCGCCTCATCCAGAAGCGGAAGAAACCTTCCACAACGGCGACGCCCAGAATCAGAGCCGCGTAGAAAATCAGTTTTTCCGGTTCTATCGCCTGCGTGAGGCCGTCCACCACGTACATTAGCACGCGGGGCGCGGCCATGGCGGCGAGCACCATCAAAACCACCATAAACAACCCGGCCGCGATTTCTGTCCGGTAGCGGACAATGTACGGAGTTAAAAATAAGAGCGGATGTTTTCGGTCGTTCATGGGTTGGAATTTTGTGAAAACTGGGGACGCATGTCTATATAAGGAATGACGCCGCCTTCGCGCAGTTTGAACTCTACGGCGTATCCGGCGAATCCTTCCGTGTGTTCGGGAACCGTCAGTTCAAGCCGGGCGAAATCGTCCGGCGCGAGGATATCTTTGTCAAGCCGCACAATGACCGTTTCCAGAAGCGAACGCTTACCGTCGTAAAGACGCACGACCGCGTCTATACGCTCCGCCGGCGCGGCGGAGATATTTCGCACAACGCCGCGGATGCGAAACGCGCTGCCCGTAAATTCATCCGTGAGGTAAAGGAGTGCTATTTTTTCCTGCTCGCCGCCGCGGCCTTCAATCCGCGCGGCTATTTTTTCAATCGCGCTATACGGCAAAATGACCAGCGCAACGCCTGACAGTGCGATAAAACCGGCTATCAGGATCAGCGCCCGGCATATATCCGTCAACACGCCGGATTTTTTTTGCAAAGATTTATGCAGATTAATAAGCGCTTCCCTATCTTGCTGTCCCGCCGCCCGGAAGCGTTCCCGGCTGCCGCGGGTTGACCGGCTGAGGCTTCTGGCCCCAGAATCCTTTGCGGGGTTCGGGCGTGGCATCCATTCCAAGCAGTTTAACGCTGATTCGGCCGAGGACGCGCCGCTCCACAACTCCCAATGACTCCAGCGCGATCCATTTTTCCGTTCCATCGACGTCACGGCTCAACCCCTGAATTTCCGCGTTGATGGTAACCATCGTTTCCTTGGGCGACACGATTTCGATGACTGCCTCGGCTTTGTAGCGCGCCTTGGTCCAGCTTCCCAGAATAGCTTTATTGACGGCGACTTTCTCCATCTCGTTTACGGTCAAAGAACCGGTGATGAATTCATACGGGCGCGTTACAATCTTCCATCCCCTGCGGTCGTCCAGTTCGACGTCAAACCCCATGTCCTCCATGACCGCGCGGGTCATATTGAGAACCTGATCGTATGTGTTCATAAACTTGATCGGATCGGGCAGGTCGGGCTTCTGCTGCTGCGCGCCCAGCGGCGCCGTAAGACAAAACAAAAACAGCGCCGCCGCCAAAGACGTGAAAAGCCGGCGCGAAATTTTTCCAATAAATCCACATCCAAAAGTTTGCGAAATCATGCGGGGATGGTAGCACCCCCCCGCCCGGCAAGTCAACCGCCTCAAGTTCACAGGCCGGAGCAGGCGCATCTAAAAAGTGTGATTTTTAATACCTTAGCATTTTGACCTATATTTTTTCAGGATGAATTTGAACAAATACAAGGTTGAATACGATGAACGATACTTGTGGGGATAGGATTACGCCCCTTCAGGGCTTG
>JAIRVC010000222.1 GCA_031254095.1 Acidobacteriota bacterium | reverse complement strand
GCCGGAAGGTTCTGGAATGGGCTCAATCAGCTTCAATTCCGCAAGCGGATTCGGCAGTAAAGCGCCGGGGTCGGGACGCGGTTCATCTACAGGCGACGCGGGCTCTGGTATTTCAATCGGCGCTGTCAGATTCAAGCTCAAAACAAATGACGCGTTAAAGCAGGGATCGGCGGAAAATGCCGCCGCCCCGGCGTTCGCAGGCGCGGAGCCTCCGAAGGCTTTGATAATCTTCAACGCTACGTTCTCCAGACGCAGCGCAACGCAGTCCACCAGCACCGACAGAACTTCCGGGCGCGCAGCGGCGTCTTCGGCCTCTCCGGCAAGCAAAATCGCCACAGGCCGTCCCAGCGCGTACAGCGGATAAAGCCGCCACGCTCCGGAGGATTCCTCGCGCATCAGGCACAGCGATCCCGCGTCCGGCAGATCGGCGCTCTCCGCCTGTTTTCCGTTCACGAGAACTTCCAGCAGCCATGAGCAGTCGGACTGGGGGAATTCGTCGGAACCGATGATCCTCGCGACGGAATCGGAAAACCCGCGGGAGGACCAACCTTTAAACATGTCGCCGCGAACGGCGAACAACGCGATGCGCGGGAAACAATTCGCGGCATTGTCAAGCAGGGCGACAAGAATTTCCTCCTGCGTTTCTTTCGTTCGCAGTTCGCGCGCAAAAAGCGCGAGCATTTCTCCGTCAAGATACCGTTTCTTTATATCGTCCTGTAAATAATCATTAAGAATCGGCCAGGCGGCAGGAAGCTCCGTATTGCGGAGAACTTCAAGTTTATATTCGACACTCTGGATTTTTGCCGCGAGCAGCTTTTTGATTTCGCGCATTTCGTCTTCCAGCGCCTGGATCTGCGGCGTCAGTGTTTTGTAAGCCTGTTCCTGGAGCACATCGGCATATTTTTGCGTAGACAACATTGAATACTCCTAATATTTAAACAGTTATGATTGAAGACTATAGAAAACATTCAAGCATTGTCAATTTGATTTTGGAAACCGGGCGTGCGCGGCAATATGGATCTTAAAGTGTTTTAGAAAATACGGGTTTGTTTTTCGGTTTTTGCAGATATTTATCGAAGATCATGCCGATATTGCGGATAAAAATGCGTCCAAGCGAGGTCACTCGGATGCTTTCGGGCGTCAGCTCCGCCAGCCCGTCGGCGCGGAGCGGTTCAAGGCGCGCAAGTTCATCTGAAAAATATTTGTCAAAGTCCACGCCGTATTCCGCGGCAAATTCATTTTTGTTTAAAACGCAGTGGCAGAGTATTTTGCCGATCGCGGCGCGGCGTATTGCATCGTCGTCCGTAAGCTCCGTTCCCCGCATTATCGGCAGCCGCCCGCTCCCGACAGCCGCGGAATATTCATCAAGGCCGCGATAACTCTGGGCGTAAACACGATCCACGCCGATTATCGACGTAACCCCGATTCCAAGAAGGTCGGAACCGGCTTTTGTCGTATATCCCTGAAAATTTCTATGCAGCGTTCGGTTGCGCTGGGCGGCGCAAAGTTCATCATCGGGCCGCGCAAAGTGATCCATACCGATATAGTGATAACCTGCACCGGTAAATCGCCCTATGCCCGCACGGAAGATCTGAAACTTGTCAACGCCTTGAGGAATCCACTTTGTCAGCGCCCCCTGCTGTTTTTTCATCCACGGCACATGCGCGTAGCTGAACATGGCGATGCGGTCCGGCCTCATGCCGATGATTTTATCGACGGACTCCACAAAACTCGCGACCGTCTGCTTCGGCAGTCCGTAAATCAGGTCAACGTTCAGAGAGTCAAAACCCAAAGCCCGGCAGGCGTCGAAAAGCTCTTTTGTTTCTTCATAGGGCTGTATGCGCCGCACCGTTTGCTGCACTTCCGCGTTGAAATCCTGTATGCCCATCGAGAGCCGGTTAAAACCCAGGCGGCGCAAAACTTCCAGGTGCGCGGCAGACGTCGATCGCGGATCTATCTCGACGCCTATCTCGGCGTCGCCCGTAAAGGCGAAATGATTTTTTGTGAAAGCGAATAATTCTTCAAGCTGCGAGGGCGAAAACCATGTGGGGGTGCCGCCGCCCCAGTGAAATTGCGCAACCGGCCGCGACCGGCCGACGCGGGCGGCGATCAGCGCAATTTCTTCTTTCAGCGTTTTGAGATACGGAACCGCTCCGTCGTGATTTTTCTTGATTATTACGTTGCAGCCGCAGAACAGGCAGAGCCGCTCGCAGAACGGCAGGTGCATATAAAGCGACAGCGGGCGGGCGGCCTGGCTGGAGGCTGAAAGAGCGCGCTCATAATCGGCGGGGCCGAAAGCTTCGCTCCATTCCGGCGCGGTCGGATAGCTTGTATAACGCGGGCCGGGAACGTTGTAGCGGTTAAGCAATTCCTCAGTCAGATTCAGCTTTTCGCCCTGAACGCTTATGTCAAGTTCCATAATTGTTAATCACTGCACTGATACTTGATCACAACCAGGCTGATATCGTCCGACGGCTGAAAGGACGCGTTGCGGTCGGCGATAATTTCTTTGCAGATTTCCTCGGCTGTTCCGTCCTTTGCGCGGGAAACGGCGCGTTCAAGCTGTCCCTGTCCGTATGGCGAAAACGGATCGGTCAGCCCGTCGGTGAAAAGCAGCAGTATGTCGCCCTGTCCAAGCAGATTCAGTTCGTTGGTCGCGTACTGTTCCTTGTATCCCAGCACGGACGGAAACAGCTTGACGTCGGCGTCGTCCTTTCCGATCTGAACGCCGATCGGCGGATAGCTGATGAGCCGGTCGGGGCTGATTTCAACAAAGCGGTCATAGGCGCGCGAGAAAATCAACGGCGGCGGATGTCCGGCGCTGATAAAACGGAAGCGGCCGGAAACTTCGATTTCTCCGTAAATCAGGGTTACGAAACTTGAAGCGTCCAATCCCCCGGCCAGTTTGTGCAGCGTTCGCGATTTAAAAAAACGCGTATTGATCTGTTCAAAGAGCCGGGTTGAAAGCTCGCCGTGCAGGTCGAGTTCATACAGAATAGACGTATGAAAAATCTGGTGCAGCATCAGGGCGCGAAGGGAATCGGCAAATTCGTGGCCGGCCACGTCCGCAACCATAATGCCGCCTTTATTTTTCAGGTGGCTCAGCCTTTCGGCCGCTTCAGCGCGCCCCTGCTCCATAGCGCGCGCGATGCGCCCGTCCAGATCGTAGCGATCCAGAAAACTCACATAGGTGATCAGGTCGCCGCCCGCTATTCCGTTCAGGGGGATGTTGTCGCCATATATGTCCACATTTTTAATGCGCGGAATCGCCCCTGATTCGGGCGTAAGGCATTGAGACAGGTATTGCGCGCCCACGCGCAGTTCACGATCAAGATTGCTTGTCATTTTATATATTTTTTATACGCAGGTTTAATACGCAGATTTTATACACATGCAACCTCCAAAAACCAAAATCCGGCGTTACGCGGCCGGGCCAAAACGCTCATTTAAAATGTAAATTCCGCTTTTGTCCCGGCCGCGAGCCTTGATTCCGGAGGTTGACGATATTGTTTATACGCTGTATTCCATAACCGCTTCCGTCATGGCGCGTAAATTCTCCGCGGGCCCGTTGTCGATGGAAGCGCCGCCGGTCAAAATGAAACCGCCGCCTTCGCCGCAGACTTCTATAAGTTTGCGGCAATACTCTTTGACGTCTTTCGCCGTGCCGGTGCAGAGCAGCGACGCCGGAACATTGCCCGCTATGCAGGCGTTGTCGCCGAGGATTTTTTTAGCCTCAAACATATCCGTGCGATCGAAATGCCACACCACTTTTCCCTTGGGCAGGTCTTTGATAATTTCCAGCCGTGGGCCGTAGCGTCCCTCCGCAAACAGGAACGGCACCAGTCCTTCTTCAATCAGCCCTACGATTACCTTTCTGAAAGACGGCCAGTAAAATTTCTCATACTGCTTGTTGGACATGAAGGTTTCGTCGCCTTTGTGCAGCGCGAAAAATACTATGGGGTTGCCCGTCATGTTCGCCCCGGCGATGCCGCAGTTTATGTTCATCGGCGTGACCTTTTCGATGGCCGCCAGCAGCTTTTCCGGCTGCCGGTACATGTCGAGTATGACTCCTTTTGTTCCGCGCATGGTGTCGGCCAGAATGTCAAACGGCGCGTGCGACTGTCCTCCAAAAAGGGAAGGATAACCCGCCGCCAGCGCTTCTCTGCCGAGCGCCATCACCCGCCCCATCCAGCGCTCGTTTTCCTCGCCATAATCAATGATGGCCTTATAAGCGGCGCGCACGGCCGGGAATATCGCCGGAGTCAGGAATTTGTTGGCCATGCCCAGGATAAACTGCGTAGGCTCAAACCCGGCGAACGGCGCGAGCGATCCCAGGCTGCGGGGAAGATAGCGGCGCAGGCAATAATCGGAAGGATCATCAAGCAGAAGATCGTACTCGTCCGCCTTCATATATTCGCCTTCCACGAATTGAAGCATCGTGGCGTGATCGGGCAATCCGCCCCCTGGCCATTTCAGATTCTGCGTGCCGATAATTTCCATGGCTTTGGCCGAAGGAACCATGGGCGGAGCGAAACTGTCGGATTCAAAGTCGTTAAGAAACTTTCGATATGCGCCGCAGAGTCCGTCGATGTCGCGCATCGCGTCTTTGAGCGTCATCCCCGCGTAATAAACCGGAAAAGTTCCAGCGGGCAGCACCACGGGAACACGATCGGGTTTTTCCAGGTTGAATGCCTTTATAAACCGCCCGACCCGTTCGCGGTAGCCTTGCGCCGCTTCGGGGCTTATGAATTGCACGCCTTTGGGTTCGAGCCATTGTTGAAATCTTTTTTCCCGTTTTTGCTCCACTGTCATTGTATCGGACATACTCGCAAGCCTCCCATGAATTCATCGAAAACGTTTCATTGTAACATGAAAGTAATGATTTTTATGTCAAATGAAATCTCCGCCCATGGCAGACGCATCTAAAAAGCGTGATTTTTGAATACCTTAGCGTTTTGACATATAACTTTTTAGATGAATTATTGGTGTTTTTGAAAAAATACAAGGTTGAATACGATGAACGATACTTGTGGGGATAGGATTACGCCCCTTCAGGGCTTGGATTATTGGGGTATCCGTTTCGTAGGGCTTT
>JAIRVC010000139.1 GCA_031254095.1 Acidobacteriota bacterium | reverse complement strand
CGCAAGAGAGCGTCATTTTTCCGTCATATTTTTTCATGGCCCAGCAGATCGATATCAGACCGACGCCATGCTTCTCTTTGTCCGCTTTCGTCGTGGCGGCCATATTGTTGCGGATCGGCACATCCTCCTTGACCGGGTTGGAAACGCTGAGAAACAAAAAGCCGTTCCTCATATCCGATTGAATGGATATCGTCTTCTCTTCCTCCGCCGGTAATTTCTCGCAGGCCTCCAGCGCATTATCCAGCGCGTTTCCCAGGATCACGCACAAATCCAGCGAGGAGATATAGTCGGAGGGTATGATCCCATTGAATAGGATCTGAACGCTTTGCTCTCCCGCCTGAGATCGCTTGTCGGCAACCAGCGCGTCCGCGGCTACGTTTCCGGTTTTGATCTCGATGTGTTCGCATGGCGTGGGCGGGCGCAATTCATGGATCAGACGCAGCGCGCCTTGCTGATCGCCGCTTTGCACATGACCGATCAGCCCCAGCAATATGTTGTCGAAATCATGCTTGAACTTGCGAAGCTCCGAGTTTGCTTGCAGGAAGCGCTCATAATGCCTGACTTGCGCTTGCACCTGCTCCTCAAGGCGGTACAGCGATTCCTTGAAGCTGACGTTCAGCGCGTTGCCGAAGATGATCAGCGGCCACATGACGCCGGCCAACAGAATATTGGCGGCCGCGAAGCACACGGCCGGCATCAGGAAAATGGACGCCTGAGAATCCGCCGTATATTCAGAAAGGACCCACGCGAAGCCAACGTTAAGCCACACCGATACGATCAGCAGGACCTTCCATTTCAACGGAACGGTCTCGATGTATTGCTTTGCTTTATAAAAGACAGAGTTTGCGGTAAACAGCAGGCACCCCAGCAGCAACACGATCTGAATGATTGCGTATGTCAATAGTTTAACCGGAAAATCCGTCTCGGCAATCTGAAGGACCCATCGGCACAATGTGAATACCATATTGGAGATTCCGAAGCACAGCAGACAGATGTAAAGCCTCCGTATCTTAGGGATCCCGCCTACCGTGACCAGGGGCGCGGCGCAACCCAATACCGCGCCGAGTATATAGAACGCGTCCCCATAAATATCATTGGCGTGTATGCCCGCAAGGATCGGCGCCGGCAGCAGCAGTATGCCTACAAGAACCGCTCTGACCGGTAACAGCCTGCCGTTGAGGATCCTTACGGAGATGATATGAACGATCAGTAAAAACGACGATAGCTCGAGCCAAAAGAGTCTCCCCATTGCTTGCGTGTGTCCTTCCATTGATGTATTATATTCCTTTTTTTGTACATTCTGTTCCGTTTGACAAGTCTCTTTCCCTGGAATCGCTTATTGTTCTTGTATAAGGTTTTTTCGGGAAAGGAGGCGTACGTCATGGCAGGATTCTGGTATGCGCTGTCAAACCTGGTCAGACACTTCTTCGGCTAAAATGTCAAGACAAAAACGACCCGTCGCTCAAGCGGCGGGCTGTTTTGTATCGCGATCCATTCGTATTTCAAACCGATCCGCACCAGACCGCCCTGGTTTAATGCCGTTCCCTGCGCGTGGGATTCATCCTCTCGGCATACATCATATACGCCTCTTTGAAGGCCGAGGCGTACATCCGGCTCTGAGGGATCATGTCGCCGTTCTTCATGTAGATGTATTCTCTGTCATACTTGGCTATGTAATTGAAATTGACGACAAAAGACCGGCCCGCCCTAAAAAAGTTCCCCTTGGGAAGGTATTCGCAGACGCTGCCCAAGAGCTTCGCGATGCGGATCTGATCTTTTGGCCGGTGTATGACGCAGTACTTGCCCATAGCCTCTATATACAGGATCTGCTTTGTCTCTACCTGAATGGTTTCCCTTTCATGCTTGAGCAAGATAGGATAATCATTCCCGAACATGGCGAAATAATCGTCCATAACCTCGTATATATGGACGCGCTCCACGGGCTTCCTGCAAAAACGGAAAGCATTTACCTTGAAAGCATCGTAGACGAAATCCGGGTAGCTGGTCATAAACACAATCGTGCAGTTCAGGTTTCGCTCCCTGAGCTTTTTCGCCGTGTCCATGCCGTTGATCCCTTTCATCCGATAATCCAGGAAAATCATGTCATATTCGCTTTTGGACGCCAACAAGGATTCCCCGTCAAAAAATTCATCGATGACCATCTCGAACCGATTTTCATTCGCATACTGGTAAACCACGGGCTTTAACCGCTTAACCAATCTTACATCGTCGTCGCACACTGCCAGTCTCATGCGGATATACCTTCTTATCAGATAGTGAATTGCTTTCTGTTCCGAAAAACGAGTCTTTCGTTCCACAAAAACAGCTCCTCCCCAACACATGGGCTACAATCTTGTTGGAATGGAAGAGTGCCATTCTATTCCTCAAAGAAGCGGCGCTAAACGGCTTGGGGAAATCAAAACCACAGCGACGGCTTGCCGTGCCAGCGGCAAGCCGTCGCGTCACTCTATATTATAGCAAGAATGGAGATGCTTGTCAATCAGATATCGCTCCGTTCTTCCGTTTCCTCCAGAACGCTCAGCACCGCGCCCGTGTAATACCAGCACAAAATCTCTTCATACCCCTTGCCCTCCAGAGCCAGCGCGCGCGCTCCGTATTGGCTCATACCGACCCCGTGCCCAAAGCCCCTGGTCTCAAAGACAACCCCGTCCTGAGTCGCGCTGATTGTAAAATTTGTTGAGTTCAACCCAAACATCCTTCGCGCCTCCCCGCCCGTCACGCGCACGCCGCCGATCCTCAGTCTTGTCACGCCGCCCGCCTCAGACCGCCGGACGCCGCTAAACCATTCTTTCGGATTTTCGCTCAGCCTCATATCGGGATACGCCGCCAACAGGATTTCCCGGCATTCGTCGGCAGAAAGCTCCACCTTGGCCCGGTAGCGCGGAGACGCCTCCTCCCCCGTGCTGGGTACGCTCTGCAAATACGGCAAATCGCCTCCCCAGACGTCGGCGGCGCGCTCGGTGATCCCGGACGACGTCGAGTGGAACACCGCCAAGATCGGCTCGTCCTCATAGGTCATGATGCGTCCGTCCGTCTCATCCACCGCCGCCCGGATCGCCTTGGCATGGGTCATATAGTCTTCGCCCCAGCGTTCCCGCAGCGCATCCTCCGCCGCGTAGGCCTTGCAGCAGGCGGAATTGCCGCATATCTCCGCCTGCGGATGCGCGGAAGTCGGGCGCGACTGCTTATAGAGCGTATACGTCCGCGCCGCGACCGCTTGCGCCTTGAGCGCTTCCTCCGGAAACGTCGCGGGCATCTCCCCCGCGATGACGCCATACAGATAATAATTCAATCGCATCCAATGCAGCCCGTCGTCAAGCAGTACGGTAACCCAGCGGTTAAAATCCCCGGACGCGCCGTCCATCTCCCCGTCCCAGCCCCACAGCGGCTCTTCCGGCGCTTCCGTGGGAACCGCGGCGTCCGAAGGCGGCGTTTCAAGCGGCCCATAGATCTCTTTTTCCCGCCCCTCGGAACCGCCGCCGCTCAAGATCCCGATCAACACCGGCACCGCGATCGCCACGACCAGCGCGGCACAGCAGGCCAACACTGTCCATCTCACAGGCAACCGGCTATCATCACCAAAACTCCTGGCCCCACCTCCTTCTTCTTTTTCTTTTGCGGAAAAGAAAAAGAAGCAAAAAGAAAAGATCTTCGCGCCCCAAGGCGGCGGCGGTTCGGGTAGTGCGCGGCCCGCGCCGTTCGGGGGGGCGTTTTCTTTTCCCGCCTTAGGCGGGAAAATTCATGTCAGGCTCCCAAATTGGGCTTACTTAATAAATATGCGGGGTTGTCCCCTTGTATTCTTTGTG
>JAIRVC010000072.1 GCA_031254095.1 Acidobacteriota bacterium | reverse complement strand
AAAGCCGGACTCTCCCTGCCGGATGCCATTATAATTTCCGCCCGTTATGCGGTCGCGAAACGTCTTTTTTCGGCGCCCAGCGGATTTATTGAAGGCCGCTTTGAAACGGTTGCAGCGCTCGCCGCCGGCGCCGGAGAAATTCCCTTCAACGATGGCGAGGCAGGAACGCTTGTAAACATGCGGAAACCGGTCAGAACCGTGGATCTTATAACGCTGACAGCCTCGCGATCCGGAAATCCGGAAGAAGCGATACTGTCGCTGGCGGCCATCGGCCTTATTCGCTTCCAGTCGCCGGACGAAATACTTATGGATGCCTCCGATCCCGACGCGATGGTTCTGACGCTCGAAAATGCGTTGCGCCGAATGGAGGCCGCCAGTCATTATGAGGTGCTTTCGGTTCACCGCGACGCTTCCTATGAAGCGCTGCAGGATGCCTATCATCGCATGGCAAGGCAGCTCCATCCGGACCGCTTTCAGTCGAGGGGTTTTACCGAAGAAACCAGGCAGAAGGCGCAGAAAGCGTTTGCGGCGGTCAACGAGGCTTATTTTGTGTTAAAAGACTCCGTCGCGCGGAAAGCGTACGACGAGCAACGTTTTGGAAATCAATAGTTAATGGAATACATTCGATACGTTGAAGGAATCGCCTTTATCGGCGGCGCGGCGCTGGGGATTCTTATAGCGGCGACACCCCGTTTCGGTTTCGGGTCGCGGCGTATGCTCCTGCTTCTATTCCCCGCGTGTCTTTCGGCCGGCGTTCAGGCTTTCGGCCCCGCTTTTTCGGAACCGCCTCATGGAGGCTTGCACATCGCTTCATTTGCGCTCGTTGTTTTTGCCGCCGCCGGCGGGTATTCCGCCTGCCGCGCGCTGCAGCAACAAAAAACCGGGGGAATTTACACTTTTTTACCGGGCATCATTGCCGCGGCGCTGGTCGCTTTTCTTTTTTTTACCGCTTTCGATTTAGGGGAAATATTTATATCGGAAGGAAACTATGTCGTACTCGGCCCGGCCGGATATATTTCCGCGATTTTCCTGCTTATTATCTCCGTGGTTGTTCTGGCAAACACCGAACAGATGTTTCGCCATTGTTCAAAATCGGCCATATGGGAACTGAAATTCCTCTTTCTTGGAATCGTGACCATTTACAGCGCGATTATTTATCTGAGCTCCAGGATGCTGCTGTACAGCGGATCGCTTTATCCCGGAGACATCCATGTCCTGAATATTCTGTTTCTGATCGCGTGTATCCTGATCGCTGTTTCGTGGAAGCGGAGCTCCGGAAAAGCTTACGCCGGCGTTTCCCAGAGCGCCTTCTACAGTTTTATTACGCTGCTGGGCGTCGGAGCGTACCTCATCACTACAGGCGTTTTCGCCCGCCTGATCGGAAGCCAGCTGGATAATACAGTTTTGCCGGTCGAAGCGCTGGTTTTTATAGCCGCCATAATCGGCCTTGCGCTGCTTCTTTTGACAACCAGCCTGCGCCATAAAGCGCGCGCGTGGATGCGGCACAATATATTCGCGGGAAAATATGATTACCGGCAGGCGTGGATTGAAGCCGCCGGACTTATTCGCGCAACAGATTCACAGGAAGTCGCTGCGTCGGCGCTTGCGAAAATCATCCAGAAATCCATGGGCACGGCCGATATCAGCGTGTGGGTTCGGCGATGGAATCCCAACCGTCTGCATTTGCTGAGCGTTACGGGCGTAATTGAGGCGGCGCCGGGGCAGGAAGAAGAATTCGATATTGCCGAACTTCTAATGGATTCGGCGGCGCCTTTGTCGATGAAAGACCTTGAGATCAGGGAAAACACCGCCGGTATCATGGAATTTATGAAACGCTTCCGCGCGACGCTTATTGTGCCGCTGTTGTCAAGCAACCGTATTATCGGGCTCGTTACCGTGGGCAAAGATCCCAGCGGACGGAAATACGGCACTGAAGGGCGTGAATTTCTGCGTGTTCTGGCAGGACACATAGCCGGAGAGTTTCATAAATCCGATCTGCTGGCGTCGTTTGTTTCCGCCCGGGAAGACGAGGCTTTTCGTTCTTTCTCCGCCTTCGTGCTACACGACCTTAAAAATTTCGCATCAACGCTTTCCTATATCGCGCAAAACGCGCCCAGACATCAGCATAATCCGGAGTTTCAAAAAGACGCTTTTCAGTCCGTATATGAAACGGCGGAAAAAATGAAGCGGATATGCAACAGCCTGCGAACCTTTTCCGGAACTCTGGCCGCCGATAAAAAAATGTGCGACCTGAATCAGATCGTGCGTTCCGTTGCCGATGCGCTGAACGCGGGTTTGCGGGAACATTTAAAGTTCGATTTTGCCGAACTCCCTTATGCCTTTGCGGACGAAGCGGAAGTGGCGCGGGTTTTGCAGAATCTTTTACTGAACGCCCGCGAGGCGATTGCGGATGACGGCGTTATTTTTGTCCGGACGCTGAACCACGGAAACAAAATCGACGTTGTTGTCGAAGATAACGGCGCGGGCATGAGCGCGGACTTCATCAAAGAAGATCTTTTCGTGCCGTTTCACACGACGAAAAGTTCAGGACTGGGAATAGGTTTGTTTCATTCAAAGAAGATCATGGAAGCGCACAACGGAAGCATTTCCGTCACGAGCGAAGAAGGAAAAGGAACTGAAATAGTCCTGACGTTTCCCGTCGGGGCGGCAGCCGAAACCGGGCGCGCGGCGACGGATAATTAATCAGCGTTTCCTTAAAGCGGGGCGTGTTATACTTTCTGTCTGACTTTTATCGGAAAAATCTTATGGTTATGCCGGACAAAGACAATAAAGATATCGAGACCGCCGAGCTTCCAAAAGTCCTGATTGTCGATGACGACGAGCAGATTCTAAAACAGATCCAGTGGTTTCTTTCCGACGAATTTAACATATATTCGGCGGGCGACAGGCCGGGCGCTATTGAAATTTTTGAAAAAGAAAAGACGCCGGTTGTGCTTCTTGATCTGGGACTGCCGCCGCGCCCCCGTGACGCCGCCGAAGGGCTGCGGGCGTTGGAAGATATGCTTGAGCTGAATCCTCTCGCGAAAATTATTATTGTCTCTGGAAATTCCGAGCGTAAAAACGCTATCGCCGCTGTCGATAAAGGCGCTTACGACATCTTTCCCAAGCCCGTGGCTTTGGACGAACTCAAGATAGTTCTCCGGCGCGTATGCCGCATGGTTAATCTGGAAAATGAAAATATACAGGAGCGGAAACCCACGGAGGGCGGCTCATTCGGCGAAATCATCGGCGCAAGCCCTCCGATGCAGGCAATTTTTCAGACCATACAAAAAGTTTCCTCAACCGACGTTCCGATTCTGATTACCGGGGAAAGCGGCACGGGAAAAGAGCTTATCGCCAACGCAATCCACAATACCGGCAGCCGGAAAAACGGGCCTTTTATAGCGATAAATTGCGGCGCCATCCCCGAATCCCTGATTGAGAGCGAGCTGTTCGGACACGAAAAAGGGTCTTTTACCGGAGCGTCAACGCAGCGGCGCGGCCGGCTGGAATACGCCAACGGCGGCACGTTGTTCCTTGATGAAATCGGCGATCTTGCCCACGATCTTCAGGTCAAAATGTTGCGTTTTCTCCAGGAAAAAGTTATCGAACGCATAGGCGGAAGGCAGCTTGTTTCGGTGGACGGCAGAATAATTGCCGCCACTAACCGCAACCTTGAAGAAGATGTCCGATCCGGCGTATTCAGGGAAGACCTTTATTTCCGGCTGGCCGTAATGAAAATACATCTTCCCCCGCTCAGGGAAAGAGGGGACGATGTTATTCTCCTGGCTGAACACATGGCGGAGGCATTCTCGAAAGAACTGAAAATGCCCCACAGGCGATTCTCAAAAGGGGCGATAGACGCTATTTGCAAATATGACTGGCCCGGCAATATCCGTGAAATGCAGAACAGCGTTAAACGCGCCATAGTGCTTGCCGCGGGAAATTCGATTAAAGCGGAGGATCTCGGCCTGAACACGGCAAATACCCTGCTGCATAAATCCGCCTCTTTAAAAGATGCGCGTGAAGCGACGGAACGGGAAATGTTGAGCGAAGCTTTGCGCAAAAACAACGGCAATATATCCAAAACCGCGAAATCGCTGGGCGTCAGCCGTCCAACGCTTTATGATCTTATGGCGCGGCATGGTTTGCAGCAGCCTGCCGGCAAATAGTTT
>JAIRVC010000060.1 GCA_031254095.1 Acidobacteriota bacterium | reverse complement strand
CTGCAGCCTGTACAGGCTTTCATTCCAAATTGACGAAATGTTCATACGCTTTTCCTTTCGGTTAGTAAGATTTGACTTCCACTAGCCATATCGTACAATAATTAGCAAAATAAATAGGGTTTCCTGAATAATCCCACGTTTTTCTCACGCCACCGACGGTAGAGCAAAAGCGCGTTCAAAACAGCGCGATCGCAAAAAGCGTAAAAAGAATTTGGCTATTTTGGCCAAGTTCATCGCAAAAGCAGCAACGGCAATGACCGTTTTTCCGCTTTCCGGCAAACGGACTCTGATTCGGTTCCAGCCATAACAGGTTTTGAGTGTTCCGAACTTACCCTCAACCTCGTTCCTGCATCCGATATCTTTCTTGTCGATCGCCGGCGGCACATCCTTTGGCGGCCTGCCCAGCGGTTTCCCCATCAGCTTGATCCCGTGTTCTTTGCAATATCTGCGGTTTTCCCTGCTGGTGTATGCCTGATCCGCGAGAATCTTCGAAGGCAGCATTCCAAAGCGGGCGCAATAGTTCTTTACAGCGTTTTCCAGCAGGTCACCCTCATAGAACGCGTCGTAGTTGATTTCATCGAGAAACACAAATCCGTTGACTACGCTCATGTTGATCTTGGCTCCGAACTCGACCGGCGTTCCCGCTTTGCCGCGAACAATCGGACGGATATGCGGCTGGGAAATGCTTACAATCCGATCGTCCACGCGGGTTGCCTTTTTCTCATACATTTCTTGCTGCTGGGTGTATAACGTTTCGATGGTTTCAAGCGTTTTCTGCTGCTTTTGCTTGAGTATTCCACCGTTTTTCAGCATCTTGCCGATTGCCGCGAGATTGCGATTGAGAAAACCAAGCTGTTTGCCTTTTACTTTGCGGATCAGCTTCACACCCGGTTTTCGGATACGGATGAACCCTGTGAACAGTTTTCGCGATTTCCGTCTGTAGGTCCTTGGGCGAGGCGTCTTTCCCTTCAACGGTTCCTGCATCGTGTCGATCATCTCGTCCGTTTTCTTTATGGCTTCCGCCAGCAATCCCGTATCGGTAGGATATGCGATATCCGCCGGCGCGCAGGTGGCGTCTACAATCAGGGCGCCTCCATGTGGCTTGTCACCACCATCCTTTGCGGGGCTCTCTTCTGCTGGCTGTGCCTCCGCCTTGCACATCGCTTCGTTCAGCTCCAACACAAACTCCGCAGAAAGGCGCTTGCGAAACCATACCATCAGCGACGCGTCAAACGGCGGCTGGTTCGTAAATCCCTTCATTCCAATAAAGTGTTGAAGATACGGCTGTTCGGCGATGCTTTGTACCAATTCCTCATCCGAGCATTGCTGGTATTCCTGGATCAGCATGGAACCCAACGCCACGCGGATATCCTTTGCTGGGCGCCCTATTTCCTTAAACATGGGTGCGTATTTGGCCTCCGCCATCTCCCATGGTACCAGTTTCGCGCGTTTCACCCAACGGTTGTTGGGATCAAGCTCGAAGGTATCGCTAAGCGTATAATCATATATGTGCATTTGGCGATCCATCGCTCTATACATTTCATACGGCCTCCAGACGCAAGGATTTTGTGGCATTTTTCACGTTTCCCTTGCTTCTAGTATGACATATCAGCGCCTGTCTTTCCAGGGCTTTCAATGGTTTTGGCACTTCTTCGGGAGCCCCTACGCTAAGCCGTACAGCCGTTTCGAGGCTTGGATGACTTCGAGGATTTCAAGACTTTCGTCAATCTTTTCGCTTAACAAACCGATATATCCGATTGCGACGGACAGTAGCAAATCAAGGTTTCTGATGGACTTGAGCGAGCGCACGAGGAACTTCTCAAAACCGAAGGCCTGTTTTTTGAATTTGTAATATTCCTCAATTCGCCAACGCATAAGATAAACTTTGGTGATAGTTACGCCGAGCCTCTTGTCGCCGCTGTCGAGATTGGTGAGCAGCAGCAGCGGCTCTTTGCCTAAACCCCGGCAAACAACAAGATTCAGCGCCGTGCCCGGGTAATGCGGCAACGATACGGAAAGCATCGAGATTTTGCAGTCGGATTTCTTTCCGTCCTTCGCCTCGAATTTGAGCGAATACTCATCTTTGAGGTTCTTAGTAAGCTCTCGCAGCAGGACTGTTTTGCCATTGTGGATCACATTGCGATTGCCCTGCATACGCACGATAAAGCTTTCCTCGCGTGGGATGAGATAGTCGAAAACGTAGCCTGCGTCATAACCCCGATCAAATGTGCGGATGTTCGTTTTCGGAAAGTGAGCTGACAAAAACTTCAGTGATTTCACCGTTTCCGCATTGTTACTGACGTAATCCGTTTCGGCGGTCGAATACACGTGTCCATAAACAGGAATCGGCTGTCTGCGCCACGTCGCGAGCGCGCTTACGCCCGCGTACCAATAGCCATACGCGATTTCGCCCGTGCTGCCGTCGTGAACCCTGCAAAGCCCCTCCAACTTTGTGCTGCACGGCTTGGAAACATCGCTGTCGTCTACGATGAGCACGGTACTCTCGTCAAAGTTGGTTTTCACTGCGTCGAAATAGTTTTCCCAAAGCTCGTCCGGCGCGTCAAAGTTCATTAGATTACGCGACAACCGCTCCACAACCTTGTCCGGTGCCGCCTTTTCTTTCAGAGTTCGCGCGATTGCGGTGAGATAGCAGCTTCGCGACGCCAAAAGCCCATAAATCATGTCCAATATGAACTTTCGCGCCGGACGCGAAAACCCGTCCGAAATCTTTCCGCAGAAATTGAAAATATGCCTTTTCATATTGTGCCCGAGGACGCTATAATAAGTCATGTGCAAAACCTCCCGTTTTTGTTGATATGACTGTGTTTTTTGTTTGCTCAATCATATCGCAATTCGTTAGGTTTTGCGCTGTTTTTATATGCTTGTTTTCAAATGTCAACCACATATAAATTTGAGTTTCCCCATTTTACAAAATCAAAACGCTTGAAAGCCCTGAAATTACTGGCGTTATACGGCATCGAAAGTTGAAATCGGATTTTCCCATATTATTACATTGCCGTATTGAAAAACATAGTAATACAAAGGCTTTCAAGGCTGGATAAAATTTACTCACAGAAAAATGGGGAAACTCAAAGGCTACGCCGGTCGCTGGCTTGCTTGCTTCTGGCTCGGAGAATCTTGGAATATCTCAACTATCGTGTCCCTGCTCCAGCAGGTATTTTGTATCTACGCGGTTCCCTGCCGTATCCTCAACTTTTATCAAAAGTTTCTCGTAGTAACTACCTCGGCTCTTACGTATGCCCATCCAATCCTTACAGGGGTGACTCAATCCCCCTATATTCCTGGTTGAGAAATGTCTCACTTTGGGTGAGCGAATAATCCGCTTTCCACACTGCCCTAGTGGCCCATTTATCTCTGAGTGTCTCCACTGATTCTTCTTGACTTTTGACACAGTCTCAGCTGCGTTGCCCTATCCTGCGCGTGAGTAAAAGCTCTTAAAGTATGCCCACTATTTTGGAG
>JAIRVC010000327.1 GCA_031254095.1 Acidobacteriota bacterium | reverse complement strand
ATTGCGCCGGGCGCGCGGAACCGCGGAACCATGGGCATATGGAGAAATATGTTGAGGTTACGAGCACCGCGCCGCCGTAAACGATTTGGCGATTCGCCCGCACGGGCAATTAATCGGCGTTTCCTGAATCAGCGTTTACTTAAAATTGATAGCACTAATGTTTTGCGGAATTCAAGATATGGCCGCCCGGCGCGAGATGTGAGTACCCGTCGGGCGGCGCGAAGCGTGTAACCGGCGGCGGACAAACCGTACACTCCAACTCCACAAGGGGTTTAACAAGACCGTGTGTTTGCAAAACTCCATCCAAACACAACATGCAAACACCTTGTTTCGTCTATATATGTATTTACGCAACCAGTAATCGTAATAACATGACCGGATTTGCTCAGGCGTACCATATTTTAACGGTTATCCGGGCCGCCCCTCTACGAAAACAGTTGCATATAAGATAATATCTGTTTCGTGTGGAAAGAAGCTGATTCGGAAGAAGATCGCCTGCTGATTACCGAATGCCGGAACGGGGATGAGCGCGCTTTTGAAAAGCTGGTAAGCAAATATCGGCAGACGATAATGAATCTTATATACCACTATGTTGGTTCGCGGAACGATGTGGAGGATATTGCGCAGAAAATTTTTTCAAAAATCTATTTCTCTATACCGAAATACGACGACCGACGTCCCTTTTTTCCGTGGCTGTACCGTATTGCCATCAACCAGTGTTACGACGAACTGCGCCGTATCCGGAGGCGGCGCGTTCATTCTTTCAGCGAGCTCAGCATAGAAGACGCGGCATATATAGAAAAACTGATCAGCCAGGACAAGCCGCCCCTTGAAGCCGAAGAAACCGAGAGAGAGATGTACTCAATTCTTCAAAAGGTTCTCAGCCAGTTGCCCGAGCAGCAAAAAATGTCGATTGTGCTGCGCGATATCGAAGGCGTTTCTTACGGGAAAATGGCGGAAATATTAAATTGTACGGAGCAGGTAGCCCGCCTCAAGGTGTTTCGCGCGCGCGTTCGGCTGAAGGCGCTGGTGGAAAAAGCTCTAAGAAAACGTTGATAAAATAACAAAGCCGCCTCACGGCGGCCAGTGGTCAGTGGTTAGTGATCAGTGGTCAGAAAAGTTCGCCGTGAATCATCTTGGAGGGTAACTTCTGAATGAAGTTATAGGCGAGTGTATAATAAAACCGTTATGACGTCCGCCGCTGTTCTTATTGTGGATGATGAAAAAGGGGTCCGGAGTTCCTTGCAGGGAATTTTAGAAGACGCCGGTTTTGCCGCCGAAGCTGTCGTTTCCGGCGAGGATGCCCTGGAGGCTGTGCGCCGGAACGAATTCCCCGTCGTACTGCTTGATATATGGCTTCCCGGCATGGACGGCATGGAAACGCTGGGTCGCATACGCCAAATCTCCCCCGAAACGCTGGTCATCATGATTTCCGGCCATGGTTCGATCGAGACGGCGGTGCGCGCCACCAGACTGGGCGCGTTCGATTTTATCGAAAAACCTCTTTCACTTGAAAAAACGCTGCTGGCCGTGGGCAACGCCATGCAGCAATACAGGCTTCAGGGAGAAAACCTGCGTCTGCGGCGCGAGCTTGAACGCCAATACGTTATGATCGGCGATTCCGTGCCAATGCAGGCGCTGCGTCAGCAAATCGCCTTTGCCGCGCCGACCAACGGACGCGTGCTTATCCGCGGCGAAAACGGAACCGGCAAGGAACTTGTAGCGCGCCTGATTCATCTCAACAGCCTGCGGCGTTCGGGCGCGTTTGTTGAAATGAACTGCGCCGCAATTCCAGAGGATCTGATCGAAAGCGAACTATTCGGCCACGTCAAAGGCGCCTTTACCGGCGCGACGGAAAACAAGGAGGGAAAATTCGCGCGGGCCGACGGCGGCACGCTTTTTCTTGACGAAGTCGGCGACATGAGCTCCAAAACACAGGCAAAAGTGCTGCGCGTACTGGAGGAACAGCAATTTTCGCCAGTGGGAAGCAACGCCTCGCTGAAGGTGGATGTGCGTATTATTGCTTCGACAAATAAGGATCTTGAATATGAAATGGAAACGGGAGGCTTTCGCGAGGATCTGTACTACCGGCTAAACGTGCTCCCGTTTCAAATTCCGCCTCTGCGCGAGCGAATTGAGGATATTCCTCTGTTGACGGGACATTTTCTGGAAGAATTCTCCCGCCGCTACGGGCGCAAGCCGCCGGATCTGACGCGCAAGGCGCGGGAGATTCTTGAGAGCTATCCATGGCCGGGAAACGTGCGCGAACTGAAGAATATCATGGAACGTATCGCCATAATGATGCAGCAGCCGCGCATAGACATTTATGATCTGCCTGAAGCGATTCTGAACCGCACCATGGCGGCGGCGAAAACGGAAGTTTCCCTGTTTGAAATCCCGTCGCTGCATGAAGCGAAAGAAAAATTTGAGAAGGAATTCATTTTAAGGAAACTGATCGAATACAAGGGCGGTATCAGCCGAACAGCTCAGGCGCTGGGCATTGAGCGCAGCAACCTCTACCGGAAAATCAGGCAGCTCGATATTCCCTATTCGGGCCGGGACGGCGGTGAAAACGGCAGTTTGCCTGATATTTCATGAAACATACGGATTAAGGAAACACTGATTAATGGAAAATTAGAGGGAATCTAAAGATTATTCCGCGTTATCCGTATATGATTTTCACCCCGGAAGCTCTGGTACACGGGCGTGGTTATGTCAACGCCGGCCTCCTTGAAGGCGTCCTGAATGTTTTTATAAAGTTCCGAATGAATGACGGGCATCAACTTTTCTTCCGCCACGTAAACATTAATCTGGTATTCAGCGAAAAAATTGTCCAGCGCGCGCTGCAAAACAAACGGCGCAGGTTCGGCAAGCACATGTTGCGTCCGTGCGGCGGCCGCCAGCAGGAGTTCATGCACCTGCCGCCACGGCGTGTCATATCCGAAAGTAACGGCGGTATACAGCACCAGTTTATTTTCACGCGCGGTCTGGCTGTAGTTGGTGGTATGCGCGGTCATGATGTTGGAATTCGGAATGGTGATCTCCTCATTTTTGACGGTCATTATCCGCGTGGCAAAAGGCGCCTTTTCCAGCACGGTTCCGGTAACATCGCCGACCTTGATGAAATCACCGACCCGAAACGGTCTCATGTAAGTAAGCACCAGTCCCGAAATCAGATTTCCTATTAGCACCGTAGAACCGAGGGAAATCAGGAGGCCTATAAACACCGACACGCCCTGAAATATTCTTGAGTCGGAATACGGCAGATATTGAAACATCACAATGAACATGAAGGCGTAAAGCAGCGTCCGGATGATATTGCAGGTCGGCATCGCCCATTCAGGATAAAAGCCATTTATCACCAGTTTTTCTTTTTCGATCTCGCCCGCGAAATATCTAATCCCCTTTGCCAGATACCGGAAAATCGTCACAATTACCGCAATCGCAACGGCTTTAGGCAGATAGTCTTTAACGGCGTGTACGATCTCGGAAAAAGGCGTCAGTATGTAATCCCACAGCATGTTTGCAATTCCGCGAGTTTCCGGAAAGACGCTGAAAAGCAGCGTCAAGGAAAAATACAGAATCGTCAGGAGGGTAACGTATTTGATAATTTTTACAAAAAACAGGGAGACAACGATGCACTTGTCTCCATCAAGCAGATTGTAAGACTTTATCCGGACATCCTTAATATATGTTCCGCGGAGAGAAACAACCTTGCGTCGCACAATCATGAAAAGCCAGTTTACATACTTTATTATGAGAAAAAACGCGATCAGAATAAGCAGAACCAGACCCGCCCTGGCCAGGATCGACAGCAGCT
>JAIRVC010000055.1 GCA_031254095.1 Acidobacteriota bacterium | reverse complement strand
GGAATGGCGAAACGCTCATTGCCGGACTGAACGATCAGCGACGGGATAATGGCCAGCGTCAGGGGCAGGCGCAGTTTCACCGTTGACCCTTCTCCGTCCACCGACGTAATCGACACTGTTCCGCCGAACTTTTCAACGCCGGTTTTCACAACATCCATTCCGACGCCGCGTCCCGAAACATCCGTGATCGTAGTGGCCGTTGAGAAACCCGGCAGGAAAATCATGCTCTGTAATTCCTGATCGGAAACATGGGTAAGCTCGCTTTCTGTTTTCAAACCCTTTTCAAGGACTTTCCGCCGGATAATTTCCGGGTTTATTCCTTTGCCGTTGTCTTTAATGTCAACATGCACCTGACCGCTTTCGTGATACGCCGACAGTGTCACCTTGCCTTCGGCGGATTTGCCGGAGGCGATGCGGTCTTCCGGTTTTTCAACGCCGTGGTCGCAGGCATTGCGAACCAGATGCGTCAACGGATCGGCAATGGCTTCCAGCATGTTTTTGTCAAGCTCTACCTCGTCGCCTTCCGTTACAAATTCTATCTGCTTGCCAAGTTTGCGGCTGAGATCGCGAACCATGCGGGAGAACCGTGAAAACACCGTGCCTATGGGCTGCATCCGGGTGCGCATGATGGTTTCCTGCAGTTCGGATGTGACGGAATTGAGGCTCGTGGTGATGCTGTGCATTGTGGTGTCGGCCTGCTCAAGGTGCATAAGCTGCTGGTTGCGCACCAGAACCAGTTCTCCGGCAAGCATCATCAGGCGGTCCAGAATATCGACGCGTATCCTTAAAAATTCTTCATGTTTGCCGTGAGCGTCGCCTGCCGTCACCGCGGGCACGGCGGCCTGAGCTTTTTGTATCGGCGCAGCTTCGGTCTTTGCGACTGCCGTCGTCTGCGGCTCGCGTTTGGGCGCTTCGTCAGCTATCGGGGTTGAGGAATCTTCGTTTTTTTTATCTTCGGCGGCGGGCTCTTCCGCCGCGGCAGTCTCCTCGACAGCCGCGGCTTTTTCAGGCTTTTCCGGCTCCTTGGCGGCGGCGACCGGCGGCGCCGAATCGCCTTCGCGAAGACGTTTCAACGTTTCGACAAGCGCGGCCGTGTCAAAATTTTCGCTGCTGGCGATATCGTCAAACATGTTGTTCAGCATGTCCGTGCCTTCAATAAGCGCTTCGGATATGGCGGGCGACAACGATATCGCGCCTTCGCGAAGGTCGTCCAACAGGCCTTCCATCGCGTGCGTAAGGGTGCTTATGGTGTTCAGGCCCAGAAATCCGGCTGAACCTTTTATGGTGTGGATGGCACGGAAGAGATCATTTATGGACTCCTGCGGTGCGTTTCCGGCCTTCTGGATTTCCACAAAGATTTTTTCCGCATGTTCAAGATGACCGCGGGATTCCTCCACGTATTCCGCCAGAATTTCCAGATCAGTATCCATATGTTACAGCTCCATTTTTCGTTCCCTTATCAAGTTTCTTGTTTCTTGCAGGAAACAAATTCGTTATAAATTTTCAAGCCCGTGGGTACATATCGGCAGACCGCAAAAAACATGCATTTTTTTATCATCGCCACCACCGCGCTTCCACAAGGAAACCTAAACAGGCTATAATTTGCCCGCATGGACATGCTGGCGGAATTTTTAAAACATTTTCACATCGACGCGCTTCAGCCGCCGCAACAACTTTTTTGCGCGGCCGCGCGGGCTTTTTCGCGGATCCCCTACGAGAATATCACCAAGATCATCCGGCGCGCCGAGGCGGGCAGCGATGAAAAAGCGCGCCGGGGCCCGGATGAAGTCATCGCCGATCATATCCGGTGGGGAGCGGGCGGAACCTGTTTTTCTTTGACATCCGCCCTCTGCCAAATGGCGCGCCGTATGGGATTTGAGGCGGAATATCTGCTGGCCGACCGAAGCTACGGACAAAACACGCACAGCGCGCTTTTTGTAAGAATCGACGGCAAGCCTTATCTTTTTGACCCCGGCTTTCTTATCACCGAACCTGTCCCTCTGGCTTTGGCCGACCCTTTGGAAATAGTTTCCGGCGGCGAACGGCTCAAACTGATTCCGGGCAAAACCGGCATTTCTCTTTTTACGGAACGCGGCGGAAAAAGCGTTTATCGCCTTACGTACAAAACCACGCCTGTTGACGCCGGCGAGTTCCGCAAGGCGTGGGACGATTCGTTTCACTGGGAAATGATGCGTTATCCGTTGCTTGCGCGCGCGGGGGCGTCCGGCAGAATTTATCTGCGCGGCTCAATGTTTCAGGTCAGCGGCAAGGATTCGGTTAATCGCGTAAAAATTCCTGAAAATGAGCTCGCGGCGAAAATCTCCGGCGAATTCGGCATCCATCCGGCGGTTGTCGCGCGCGCTTTAATTTTATTGAAAGAAGGAACTTAATGGCGCGGCCGCGTAACGCCGAACCCGTAAAACTGCTTGTCGCCGCGCTCTACGCGCGCGAAGACGCGCTGCGGGCGGCTGTGCGGCTCATGGAGTCCGCGTGGGGCGAAACGGATTATTCCGGCCACGATCATCCTTTCGATCCGACCGATTACTACGAGCCGGAAATGGGAAAAAATCTCAGGCGGCGTCTGATTTCTTTCCGGGAACCGTTTCCTCCGGAGCGCCTGGGCGAAGCAAAACATATATCGAATGATATCGAGGATAAAACCGCCGGGGAAAACGGACGGCTTGTCAACCTTGATGTCGGCTACATTGATCTCAACAAAATCGTACTTGCCAGCTTCAAGGGGGCGGGGCAGAAAATATATCTTGGCGGCGGCGTCTGGGCAGACATGGTCGCCCGCTACCGCGACGGGCGCTATCGGCCTTTTGAATGGACATTTCCCGATTTCAGGGACGGCCGCTATGACGCGGAATTGAAGGCGATAAGGGAAATCTTTCGCGGACAAGGGAATAAATAAATGCCGGATACCATATATCTTGACAACGCGGCGACGACTTATCCAAAACCGCGTGAAGTTCATGACTTTATGCACGAGTTCTATTCGACCTGCGGCGGCAGTCCGGAGCGGACGGGATCCGGCGCGACCGGGCGGATCGATCAGATCGTATCGCAGACGCGCAAAATGCTGTGCGAACTGTTCGGCGGAAACGATTCGAAACGGCTGACCTTCTGTTATAACGCCAGCGACGCCATAAACCAGATTGTCCAGGGAATGCTTTCGCCGGGCGACCACGTTATTACAAGCCGCCTTGAACACAACTCCGTTTTGCGCCCGCTTTATCACAAAGAACAGGCGGGCGAGATCGAAGTCACATACATTCCTTTCGACGGGGCCGGATTTATTTCGCCGGACGACGTGAAAACCTCCGTCCGGAAAAATACGAAACTTGTTTTACTGAATCACGCGTCGAACGTGACGGGCGCGGTTCAGCCGATTGCGGAAACAGGCAAAATCTGCCGCGAAGCCGGGGTGTATTTCGCCGTCGATGCGAGTCAGACGGCGGGCGCCATAAAAATCGACGCGCGGGAGATGAACATTGATCTCATTGCCTTTACCGGACACAAAAGCCTGATGGGGCCCGTCGGAATCGGCGGAATATACACGGGAGAAAATATTCCGATCAGCGCGACGCGCTTTGGCGGAACCGGCGTTTTTTCAGAGCTTAGAACGCATCCGGAGGAATTCCCGTACCGCCTGGAATGCGGCACATTGAATATCCTGGGCGTCGCCGGCCTTTACGCCGGCCTGAACTGGCTGAATAAACAGGGAATCGAACATATTCACGCCCGCGAAATGGATCTGTGGGATCGCCTGCGGCAGGGATTGCGGGCGACCGGTAGCGTGATCATCTATTGCGCGGACCGGCGCGAAAACCACGCGCCGATTTTAAGCTTTAATATTCCCGGCCTTGAGGCGGCTGATGCCGGAGCGATTTTGAACGCGGATTACGGCATTGTATGCCGCACCGGGCTGCATTGCGCGCCGCTTGTCCATGAGGGGATTGGAACCGATAAGCTTTACGGCGCGGTGCGTTTCAGCATCGGCCCCTTCAATACGGAAGAACACATCGACCGGGCTATTTCCGCCGTCGGCGAAATAGCGGCAATGTACACAGGGAACCTCTGAAAACTTCAAAATCAAGGCTTGCGGCCGGGACAAAAGCGGAGGTTGCATTTAAGCACATGAGCATTTTGTCCCGGCCGCGTAACGCGGAGTTTGAGGTTTTTGAGGTTCCCCCGCAGCCATTTAATCAGCGTTTCCACATGACTATTTCAGCGTCATCAGATAAGCGATAAGGTCGTTGATATCTTTTTCCGGGAGATTCGGGTACGCCTTCATCTCGGAGCCGGCTTTAACTTCTTTAGGAGTTTTAATACGCTTCCTGAAGTCGTCCGGCTTGATCCGAGCGCCGACGCCGTCGAGCGCCTCATCTCCGCCGCTGCCTCTTATCGAATGACAGAGCGAGCATTTCTGCGCGGCAAAAACTTTACTGCCCTGATCCGCCGCGGCGTTCTGCGAAAATATTGCCGCGTTTCCGGAAAATATCAGCGCTCCTGCAACTACGCCTGCAATCCTTTTCCATTTCATACGCGTGCCTCCAATCTTTTTAATTATACTATAATGGTTATGATCTGTAATAAATTTAACCGTTAAGGAGGCGTCATCATGCGCGATGTAATCATCATAGGTTCAGGGCCCGCCGGTTATACGGCGGCGATTTATACGGCACGCGCCAATCTGTCGCCGCTTAT
>JAIRVC010000012.1 GCA_031254095.1 Acidobacteriota bacterium | reverse complement strand
CGAATGGCTGACCGACATACGAAAAAGATTTCAGAAAGCGATCTGGCTAAATCCGGAGCCGAGCCGATGGTGGACGTCCACCACGACCGTGCGTATGATCCGGGAAATATTTCCAATGTACGAGCTGACGCTTGACGGCGTGCGAGCCGGCGCGCGCGCGTTGATGCGCGGCGGTCAGTAAATACATTTTGCCAATAATGAAACCATGTTAAAATACCTTGTTTTTGCACCCTGTGCCGGCGCCCTGCGGGCGGCACGGGTAAAATGATGAGAGAGGTGATTATCGTGAAATATCTAATACGTGTGGCTTCGGCGGTTCTGCTGAGCCTTTGTTTTTCTCATATGGCCGGCGCGGCGCAGACCGCCGCTACGGCCGCGTCGCCGGGCGGCATGTTCCAGGATGTGGTCGCGCGGGTGAACGATAAGCCTGTTTCCGGGCGCGATCTGGAAATGGTAATACGGCGCGAACTGGCGGCGATGGGCAGTCCTGAATGGCGCGATTTGCGCGTTGAATATCGGAGCGAGCTTATTTATGCCGGCGTGACGTCGCTTATCAATTCACGGCTGCTTTATGAAAAAGCGGTCGCGTCCGGAGCCAAGGCGACCGCCGAGGAAGTGGAAGCGGAAGTGCAGTCTCTTGCCAAAAATTATTCAAGCGACGCTGAAATGAACGCGGCTTTAGCGCGGCAGTTTCTTGATCGCAACTCGCTGAAACAAAGGCTTGAGCAGGACTTGACGGTGGCGAAACATCTTAATTCGCTGACCCAGGCCATTACTGTAGCGCCGGAAGAAATATCAAAATATTACGCGGAGAACCCGGAGATGTTCGCCCATCCCGACCTGGTCCGCGCGAGCCATATTTTGCTGCTTTCCGAGACAAGCCCCGAACTGGACGCGCAGGTTAAAGAACGCGCGGAAGGCCTGCTTGCCAGAGCGAAAAAAGGCGATGATTTCGCCGTACTGGCCAAAGAAAATTCCGTAGACTCTACGGCATCGCAGGGTGGCGATATCGGTTACGTCGCAAAAGATGTACTCGACCCCGATTTTGCCGATACTGTTTTTTCAATGACGAAGGGAGAGGTTCGCCTGATTAAAAGCAGGCACGGTTACCATGTGATCAAGCTGACGGACAAAAAACTGGAAGGCGTCGCCGCGCTTGACGACATCCGCGAGGATCTGACAACTCATTTAAAACAGGAAAAAGCCCAGGCGGAACTGGCTAATTTGATCATGCAACTCCAGAAAGACGCGAAGATAGAGATCCTGATTTCGCCCGGAGAATAACTGTTATTTCAAAATTATTTTGTAAATTATGAAGTTTTTTATTGACGAATATGAACAATATAAGTTACATAATATCGCTATAACGGAATACATTGGATAACAATTTGACCAAAAGGAGTTGGTTTTCATGGACTTGCGAGAGAGAACATGGATAACAAAAATATACGTGTATTAGTTGTTGACGACGAAAACCACATGCGTGACGCAATCCGGAAGGCGTTGGAAAACGCCGGACTGGAAAGCGACGAAGCTCAAGATGGCAAATCGGCGCTGGAAATGATGCGCCAATGCCATTACAGAGTGATCATCACCAACAGGAATCTTCCGGAACTTGACGGAGAAGCCCTGATGGAGGAAGCGCTGGCGTTGTTTCCGGAAACCATAGTTATTTTGACGGGATCCGGAAGCATTCAGTCAGTGGTGGAGGCCATTCGCAAGGGCGCTTATGATTATCTGCCCAAACCTTTTCAGATTGATGAATTAATTCTGCGGGTCGAAAAAGGAATCGCGGAACAGCGTCTGAAACTCAAAATCCGTAAACCTGACGCGGATATGGATGTCGAGGGAGGATATCATTTTTCCAGCCTGGTAGGGTCGAGCGCCGCAATGCAGGCCATATATAAACGCATAGGCATTGTAGCGAATAAAACCAGTACCATTCTTATTGAAGGCGAAACCGGAACCGGGAAAGAGCTGATCGCCAAAGCCATACATTACAACAGCAACCGCAAAGATCAGCCGCTGGTTTCGGTAAATTGCGGCGCAATCCCTTCAAATCTGCTCGAAGACGAACTTTTCGGGCATGTCAAAGGCGCTTTCACAGGCGCGCTTCAGAATCGGATAGGACGGTTTGAGCAAGCCAATCACGGCACGCTTTTTCTTGACGAAGTTTCCAGTATGCCGATGGATTTGCAGGTAAAGCTTCTGCGCGTTCTGCAGGAGCGCGAATTTCAGCGCGTCGGCAGCATCGCGACAGTTAAGGTTGACGTGCGTATTGTGGCGGCAACCAACGGCGACTTGCTGGCCGCGGTGGAAAAAGGGGAATTCCGCAGTGATCTTTACTACCGTCTCAATGTGATCCCGATTAATATTCCTCCGCTCCGCGAACGCCGCGACGATATTACGGCCCTGACCAGACATTTCATCCGGAAATTCTGCGTGGAACAAAAAGTTCCAATCAAAAAGATTTCGGACGAAGCCATTCAATGCCTTGCAAGCTATGACTGGCCAGGAAATGTTCGGCAGCTTGAAAACGCCGTGGAAATGGCTGTAACGCTTTCGGACGACAGGGAATTGCTGGATATTAATGATTTCCCCATAGCCTGCCGTACGTTGAAAACCGCTGAACCGGTTTCCGAAATTGAATTCCCGGATGATGGAGTGAATTTTAATACCGTTGTTTCCGATCTGGAAAAACGGCTGATTCTTCAGAGTCTGGAAGTCGCCCGCGGCAACAAGAAAAAAGCCGCGACGCTCCTGCGTCTCAAGCGCACTACTTTCGTGGAAAAACTCCGCCGGATGGGGGTTGATCCCGAAGACTGCGCCGATTCTATGATGGAAGAGGATTACGCGCAGGAAGCGTGACGATTTAAGGCGCGGCGGCCAGTGATTACTAACTACTGATCACTGGCCGCCGCGAACCATCTTTTTGGTAACTTCCGGAATGAAGTCACAGGCGAAGCGTGAACCTGTACAACAAACGCGGAATCACAAGCGAACACAATCATTCATTTGTCAATTTCAGTAAATCGTTGTGTTTGCCGCGCAAACGGTCGAAGTTCGATAGCGATAGTACGCGGCGCACGCGCCTTCGGATGAAACCATAGGCGCGCCCAGCGGGAATTCGGGAACGCAGCGGACGCCAAAGGCCGGGCATTCATTCGGTTTTCTGATGCCACGGAGTATCTGTCCGCTGATACATTCCTCCGGTTCGTCCGTCGCGCGGTCTGCGAGGCCGAAGCGTAGTTCGGCGTCAAAAGCCGCGTATTTTTCCGCAAGCCCGAAACCGCTTTGCGGAATTTCTCCGATGCCGCGCCATTTACGCGGCGTGACGCGAAAAACCTCGCGAATCAGATCCAACGCCGAAAGGTTTCCCTCGCGGCGCACTGAGCGAGTGTACTGGTTTTCCACTTCAGCTCGCCCCTCTTCGAGCTGGCGCACGCACATGTAAATTCCCTGCAAAATATCCACAGGTTCAAACCCCGTGACTACGATCGGGACATGATGACGCGCCGCGATTGGTTCATATTGCTCATAGCCCATTACAGAGCAAACATGTCCGGCCGCCAGAAATCCGCGCACCGTATTTTCGGGCGCGGCAAGGATTGCTTCAATGGCCGGGGGGACAAGAACCTGCGAAACGAGCAGGGAAAAATTGGAGAGCTTTTTCCGCGCCGCGTAAAGCGCCGCCATAGCGTTTGCGGGCGCGGTGGTTTCGAAGCCGACGGCGAAAAAAACCACTTCGCGCCGTGGATTTTCTTCTGCGATTCTTACGGCGTCCAGCGGCGAATAAACGACGCGCACGTCGCCGCCCGACGCTTTTACGGAAAGCAGATCGCTGCTTGAGCCCGGAACGCGCAGCATGTCTCCGAACGAGCAAAAAATCACTTCGCGCCGGGAGGCGATTTCAATGGCTTTTTCGATCATTTCCAGCGGCGTGACACAGACCGGGCAGCCGGGGCCGTGAACCAGCGTGACGTTTTCGGGAAGAAGCTGATCTATGCCGAATTTAACAATGGAGTGCGTCTGCCCTCCGCAGATTTCCATGATGACCCAGGGTTTTGTAATCGACCCGTGAATTGCCCGCGCGATTTTCCGCGCGGCATCTCCGTCCCTGTATTCGTCGATGAATTTCATAGCAGCGTTTTTATCTCTTCGATGCCGCCGATTTCATTCAGGCATTCGAGCGTTTTTGCGGCTTCTTCCTCGTCGATAACGTTTATGGCAAATCCGGCGTGAATCAGCACGTAATCACCCGTTTGCGCTTCTGGAACGCAGGCAAGATTGACCGTTTTGAGGATTCCGCCGAAAGAGACTTTTCCCGTCCGGAATATCGGGTCCTCGTTGTCTATGCTTTCAATTTTTCCCGGAACCGCAAGGCACATGATTAACTTTTATCTCCACAAGGTGAGTTCTAAAAACCACAAACTCCGCGTTGCGACCGGGACAAAACGCTCATTTACGTAAATGCAAACTCCGCTTTTGTTCCGGGCGCGAGCCGTGATTTTTGGGTTTTTAGAGGCTGTCATCCATTTTTCCTATAATATCTTCCGACCATGTCAAAGCCGCCATCATCCGCGGATATCCGATAGTCGTAAGGGAAATCATGATGGCATGACGGATTTCATCAGGAGTCAGGCCCGCGTCAAGCGCCTTGCGCGCCTGTGAACGAACCGCGCCCTCAATCTGCGCGCCGACAGCGACTCCCAGCCGCGCCAGCGCCTGGCCTTTTGCACCGAGCGGGCCTGAACGGCGGCCTTCGGCGGCAAGATTTTCATACGCCGCCGTTATGTCGGGATACCGTTCGCAGAAAATTCGGAACCTTTTAGGGACTTCGTGCATAACCAATTCCTCCCGAAAGATTCTATTTTAACATTATCGTGTCGGCGCGCGTCCGCTTATGTACATCCGTTTCCTTGTAATCTGAAAATTTATTTCGCTTCTTCGCTTCCTTTTGTGTAATTTGTGTCTGTTTGGAATGTTTCGGAGTATATTTGAAATTCAAAATTGAAGTAATCGCAAAACCTTCCGGCTTTGCCGGTGTCGTCGGCATTCCGCCCGCGTTTTTGAAAACCTGCCGGCGGGATTGCGGCAACCTCATGTTTTTTGCGATTACCTCGCCGGGGAGGCTTTTATGGAACAAAGTGCGGGAACCACGTTGCAGGCGCGCGGGTATAAAACGATCGTTTTTGTTATTTGCATTGTCGCCGCTCTCGGAGGGCTGCTTTTCGGGCTGGATCAGGGATTTATAAACAATGCCCTGTCTGTGCTTACAGAACATTACGGCCTTGATGTTCCCTCCCAGGAGAGCTATTCGGCAATTCTGGCGATGGGCGGAATCCTGGGCGCGCTGTTGTCCGGATTTTTTGCGCGCTTTCTGGGACGCAAGCGAAGTTTCGTACTGGCCGGTTTCATT
>JAIRVC010000355.1 GCA_031254095.1 Acidobacteriota bacterium | reverse complement strand
GGAATGGGAGAGCTGCATCTTGAAGTAACCCGGAACCGGCTTGAGAGGGAATTCAGGATACCCGCCAGTTTCGGGCGGCCGAGAGCTTCTTATCGGGAAGCGCCGCTGGAATGCGGCACAGGGCGCGGAGAATTCGAAAAACGCATCGGCGACGCGCAAGTCAAAGGCATGGCCGTGGTGGAGGTACTGCCGCGTCCGCGCACGCCGGGCGATCATTTACCCGAGCCCGTGGAAGTAGACCTTTCCCGCGTCGAGAAAACGCTGACGACGGCCGGCGCGAGGGAGGCCCGCGAGGCACTTATCAATGGCTGTTCCGCCGGAGGCGCGCAGGGATATCCTCTCGTCGATATAAGGGTGAATTTACTGGAATTCCGGCACAATGATCCGCCCGATGTACTGATTCCCCTTCTGGGAACGCTCTCCCGCGCATTGCGCGAGGCGATTGCGCAGGCCCGGACAATTGTACTCGAACCGGTTATGAACCTTGAAGTCCGCGCTCCCGAGGAGTTTCTGGGCGCGTTGATAAAGGATCTCGGAGCGCGCCGCGTTGAGATACGCTCGACGGATATCAAAAACGGCGACGCCGTTATTTGCGGGCTCGCGCCGCTGGCGGAGATGTTCGGCTATTCAACCCGTATGCGTTCGCTGACGCAGGGGCGCGGGAGTTTTTCCATGGAAACTTTTGATTATCTGCCGGAAAAAAGATCATGATTCCAAAAGTCGCCGGTCTTTTTATGAATTTCATTAAAGCGGGCTGGGTTAAGGAAACACTGCTTGCGCTTCCGCGAGTCGCCCTGCTGATTCCAAAGCTGCTCGGCGACCGGCGCGTTCCGCTGCGCATCCGCACGGCGCTTCTGGGACTCGGCATTTATCTTGTTTCCCCTTTTGACATAATTCCGGATTTCATACCCGGCCTCGGCAAGCTCGACGACGCCGTTGTGCTGCTCCTGCTGGTGGACGGCGTCCTGAACCAGATTGACGAAAAAATACTGCTGGATCACTGGCGAGGACGCCCCGCAACGCTCCGGCGGTTGATAGACGTTGCCTCCGTCGTGTCTTCATTTGTGCCGCAAAAGTTCCGCCGGTTCCTTTTCGGAAAAATAGTAAGCCTCGGCGAACGTCACAATCGTTAACCCTGCGAACGAACGCCTGAAAACACCGGGACGCGCGTGAACTCCATATGGTATAATCGTACAAAATGTACAAAAGAAACGCTGATTAAAGAAAGGAGGCGCGGGTTTATGGCAATCGTTGCGACAAGCGCATCGGAAGCGAGAGAAAATTTTTCGGAGTTTCTGGACAATGCGGGCAGGAAACCGGAGTTTATCAGCCGAAGAAGAGAAACTTTTATCGTCATCCCAACGGAAATAATAAATCAGGCCGGTTTCGGGAAAATCAGGATTCGTTTTGGATATGACGACACCGAGGATGGGCGCGTGTATTTCACAAAAAATGTGATATTTCCGGATGTCATCGGATGGGGAAATTCAAAAGCGGAAGCGCTCAACTCCTTCGTTGAGGGGCTTACCGCGCTATGTATGGACTTTCATAACAATTTCCAGCTTTACGCTTCGGCACCCAATAGAAAGAATCAGATAATGCCGGTAGTTGGAATCCTGTCGATTATCGCCGGCGGTGGAAATATCGCCGATATCATAGAAGCAGGCAGAGTCTGATGCCGTCATGGAAAGACTACGAGCGATTTTTATTGCACGACGGCTGGGAATACGTTCCCGGGAACAGCGGTACGGACAGGTTTTACAGGAAAGTGTTTTCCGACGGAGAAGTGCGCAGAACCAGGGTATCGAAAAGCTCAAAAGAAATAGGGAAGAACCTGTTTGCTGAAATTCTGAAAAACCAGGCGCGGGCATCGAAAGAATACTTCGCAAAGGTTCTATCCAACAAAAGGAATAGCAACGACGACCCCGCGAAACGCTATTGATGCAGAGCGTCATCACAGGCGCTATGGGATTCTCCTTTCAATATTGGCTTAACGTAACATTAATTGTCGATTATGATAATAAGCTATGCGACATATTATTGCGGGAACCGCCGGACATATAGATCACGGAAAAAGTTCGCTCATACGGGCGCTGACGGGAACGGATCCAGACCGCCTTAAAGAAGAACAGGCGCGAGGCATCACGATCGACCTTGGATTTGCCCATATGGATATGGGCGACGTTCAGATCGGTTTTGTAGACGTCCCCGGTCATGAAAAATTTGTGAAAAACATGCTGGCCGGCGTCGGCGGCATCGACTTTGTGCTGCTCGTTGTCGCGGCGGACGAATCGCTCATGCCGCAAACGCGCGAGCATTTCGACATCTGCCGGTTGCTGGGCGTAACGTCCGGCATCGTTGTTGTCACAAAAACAGACATGGCTGACGAGGAAATGGTTGAACTCGTAATCGAGGAGGTTCGGGACGCCGTCAAAGGCTCATTCCTTGAAAACGCGGACATTTTTCCGGTCAGCTCAAAAACCGGCGAGGGTATCGACCGGCTTAAAACGGCCATTCACGATCTTGGGCTTGCCGTCCGCCAGCGTCCGGCGAATCGCCTGCTCAGGCTGCCGATTGACCGCGCTTTCAGCATACACGGCTTTGGCACCGTATTGACGGGAACGCTGACCTCCGGCGAGATTCAGAAAGATCAGGAAGTCGAACTGGTTCCGGGCGGGCTGACGGCCAAAGTCCGCGGCGTTCAGGTACACGGGGAAATGACCGGTAGGGCCATATCCGGACAGCGCACCGCGGTAAACCTGCAAGGGGTTGACCTCGCCGCGGTCGAACGCGGAATGGTCGTCACCGTTTCGCGCACATTCAGGGCTACGCAGATACTTGACGTTCGCCTTACGATGCTGGCCAGCGCAAAACCCCTGAAACATCTGGTCAAAGTCCGCTTTCACCAGGGAACAAAAGAAACACTTGCCCGCGTGGCGCTTATCGGACAGGACAGCCTCGCTCCGGGTGAAACTTCATACGCTCAACTCCGGCTGGATGAGCCGGTCTTCTGTCTGCACGGCGACGCTTTTATTATCCGCCGGTTCTCGCCGACAATCACTATCGGCGGCGGTCTGATTCTTCATCCGAATCCTTCAAAGCATAAATCGACCGATCATAAGGCGATCGAAGCTTTACGTAAACTCGACGGGGACGACATAAAGGAAAAAATCCCCGTTTTGCTTGCCGTTGACGCCAAACGCGCCATCGACCTGAAAGAGCTGAATTCACTGCTGGGGCTTCCGGTTGCCGAGCTTACGCGCGTCTGCAAGGAACTGTCTGACGCGAAAAAAATTGTGATGCTTCCAGCGTCATCTCCTGTTCTGGTTTCGCCGTCCGTCGTCGAGTCGCTTAAAAAATCGACACTGGCGCTGATAACGGCGTTTCACAAGGAGAACCCGATCCAGAAGGGGCTGTCTAAAGAAGAGCTGCGCAAGCGTTTTTACGACAACCTGCCCCTGGAGGTTTTTCGACATTGCCTTGACGGTCTGGCGGAAGAACACCGGATCATGTTCCTCGGCGAAGCCGTTTCCCTTTACGGACGCGAGGTGCGGCTTTCCGCTGAAAGCGAGAAAGTGCGGGAAATGATTGAGGCGGCGCTCTTAAAAGCGGGTGCTCAACCTCCCGCGCTCGCGGAATTGCAGGATGATCTCGACGCCGATCCGGAGGAAACCAAACGCATCTTCTTCTGGATGATCAAGGAAAGACAGCTTGTGAAAATCGCGGAGGATCTTGTTTACCACCGGACGACGCTGGAGGAAATCAAGCGGCGGATAAAAGAGAAATTTCCGCCGGGGGCAAAACTCGGCGTTCCCGATTTCAAGGATATTTTCGGAGTTACGCGCAAACACGCCATTCCGCTTCTGGAATTCCTTGATCGCGAAAAATTCACACGCCGTCTCGGCGCCGACCGCGTCATTTTATAACACGAGCAAGGGAAGCGCTTAAACGTGTAATTGACAAGCGCATTGCCTATCAAGTAGGCTTTAGGTTGCTTTCTAAGGAGAAAACATTATGTTGGCTTTATTTGGACCCATCGGAACAACGGAACTTATTGTCATACTGGCAATCGTGGTTTTGATTTTTGGGGTAAACAAAATCCCTCAACTGGGCAAGGGCTTGGGCGAAGGTATTCGCAACTTCAAGTCTTCGATTAAGGAAATCTCCGCGGATTCCGATAAAGCGAAGCCGGAAGACGAAAAGAAATAAATCCCGGCCACCGTTTGTCTCTGACTAAAAAATAGATTGTTTGCATAAACAAATCAGGTGGCGCACCCGGCAGGACTTGAACCTGCGGCCTGCGGATTCGAAGTCCGACGCTCTATCCAACTGAGCTACGGGTGCACGCCTGGTACGGAACCTTACAGTACTATATATCCGCTGTCAAATTTCCTGAAGAGAACCTCTAAAAACCTCAAGCTCTGCGTTACGCGGCCGATCCAAACTACTCATTTACCTCAAATGTAAACTCCGCTTTTGTCCCGGCCGCAAGCCTTGATTTTAGAGTTTTTGAGGTTCCCTTATTTTATGACGTCGAGCCCGCCCATATAGGGACGCAGCGCCTTGGGTACGACTACGGAGCCGTCCGCCTGCTGGTAGTTCTCAATGATTGCCAGCCATGTGCGGCCTATGGCAAGACCGGAACCGTTCAGCGTGTGAACATAACGGCGTTTGCCGTCTTCGGCTTTGTAGCGGATGTTGGCGCGGCGCGCCTGGAATGCCTCAAAATTGCTGCACGAGGAGATTTCCCTGAACTTTTCCTGGCTCGGCAACCAGACTTCCAGGTCGTAGGTTTTCGCGCTTGAAAAGCCCATGTCGCCGGTGGAAAGCGCTATGACGCGATAATGGAGGCCCAGTCTCCGCAATACCTCTTCCGCGTCACGCGTCAAGGCTTCCAGTTCTTCATACGATTTGTCCTGGTCGGCGAATTTTACCAGCTCGACCTTATTAAACTGATGCTGCCGTATAAGACCGCGCACGTCCTTGCCGTATGATCCGGCTTCGCTCCGGAAACATGGAGTGTAGGCGACAAATTTTTTCGGCAGATCGGCAAAATCCAGCACTTCGTCCCGAAAGATATTTGTTACGGGCACTTCAGCGGTCGGAATCAGGTAATAATCGGTCCCTTCGATTTTAAATAGATCATGGGCGAATTTCGGAAGGTTCCCCGTACCGAAAAGGCTTGTGGAATTCGCCATGAAGGGCGGCGTCACTTCCTGGTAGCCATGTTCTTTGGTATGCAGGTCGAGCATAAAATTTATCAGGGCTCTTTCCATAAACGCCCCGACGCCGCGAAGGAGCGGAAAACGCGCTCCGGCGATTTTTGCGGCCCGATCCATGTCAAGCACGCCCAGTTTTGTAGCCACATCGACGTGATCAAGCGGCTTAAAATCGAACGACGGCGGCGTCCCGCCGCGGCGCACCTCGACGTTTCCCGTTTCATCCGCGCCAATGGGAACTGAAGCGTGGGGCAGATTCGGAATGCTGTGCATGAAGGCGTCCAGGCGATTTTCCACTTCGCGCACCTCCTCTTCCAGCGATTTGATTTCGCCGGAAATCTCTTTAACGCGAACCTGCTGAAAATACGTGTCTTCGCCCGCCTTTTTCAGTTTTCCTATGGCTTCCGAAGCTTCATTGCGTCGATAACGCAGTTCTTCCAGGCGGAGAAGAATGTTTTTGCGTTCGTCGTCTGCGGCCATGAGTTCGTCCAGAGGGTATTGCCCGCCCCTGGCGGAAAGCCTCTCCCGCACAAAATCCAGCTTTTCCCGAACAAAATTCTTATCCAGCATAATAATTCTCCGCTAATCTCCCGTTCCGCCGCCTATAACTCCGTATATCCGTCCAGTTATGCCATTGACTTTACGTCATACCCCTGTTTCAATCAATTTCCGGATAGCTAGAAATTCTATCATTTTTCAAATTCAACGGAAGGGATTACGTATGGCAAAAATACGACGCGCGATTTTTCCCGCCGCCGGGCTGGGTACGCGGTTTTTACCGGCTACAAAAGCGCAGCCCAAGGAAATGCTGCCTCTGGTCGATAAACCGATCATTCAATACGCGATCGAAGAAGCGATTAATTCAGGAATTGAATCACTGGTTATTATTACCGGCCGCGGTAAAAACGCCATTGAAGACCATTTCGACGTTTCATATGAACTTGAAAAAACGCTTGCGGAACGCGGCAAATCCGATTTGCTCGGCAAAGTGCGCATAGTTTCGGAAATGGCGCATATTGCCTATATTCGCCAAAAAGAGGCGCTGGGGCTCGGACACGCCGTTTCCATGGCGCGCGACCTTGTAAACAAAGAACCTTTCGCCGTTCTGCTTGGCGACGACGTAATTACCGGTGAAATTCCCTGTATCCGGCAAATGATGGACATATACGAAAAATATCAGTCGAGCGTCGTCGCCCTGATGGAAGTTCCGGAAGATGAGACCAGCCGTTACGGCGTCATTAAGGGAGTGCCGCTGCCGGACGGCGGCGGACGCCTTTTTGAAGTTCAGGATATGGTGGAAAAACCCGTGAAAGGAACCGCTCCGTCCAATCTCGCCATTATCGGCCGGTACATCCTTACGCCCGGCATTTTCGAGGCGCTGGAGGAAACCGGCAAAGGAAGCGGCGGAGAAATTCAACTTACCGACGGGCTGCGCCGTCTTTTGAGCCGCGAAAAAATTCTGGCATATAAATTTAAAGGCAAGCGTCATGACGCCGGCGACAAACTGGGCTTTCTTCAGGCGACGGTTGAGTTCGCGCTTAAAAATGAAGAACTGGGTACGGCCTTTAAGGCCTATTTGAAGACTCTGGATTTAGATAATTGTTAATAAACACGAGGCTATATGAAAATACTGATAATTGGTTCCGGCGGGCGCGAACATACAATGGCATGGAAACTGCGCCGCAGTCCGAAAGTAACAGAGGTGATTTGCGTTCCCGGAAATGGCGGCATGGCCGGCCTTGCGCGCTGCGTTGCCGCAAACACGGAAGATTTTAAGGCGATTGCGGAACTGGCGCGTAAAGAAAGAGTGGATTATGTATTGGTCGGCCCTGAAGCGCCGCTGGCCGCCGGCGTTGTGGATCATCTGAAAGCCGCAGGCATCAAAACGCTGGGGCCCACGCGGGCTGCGGCCCTTTTGGAATCCAGTAAAGTTTTCGCCAAGGATTTTATGACCCGCCATAATATTCCTACCGCCGGCTATAAGGATTTTCATGACGCCGAAGCCGCGATGGAACATCTCCGTTCTACGAAAACGGAATATCCCCTTGTTGTCAAGGCCGACGGACTGGCCGCGGGCAAGGGAGTGGTTGTGGCAAAAAGCGCCGGGGAAGCACTGGACGCCGTAAAGCGCATCATGATCGACAGGGAATTCGGCGACGCGGGCGACAGGCTCATCATTGAAGACTGCCTCCAGGGAATAGAAGCGTCTTATATCGTATTTACGGATGGAAAAACCGTATTGCCCGCCGCCGCAGCGCGCGATCACAAGGCGATCTTCGACAACGACGAAGGCCCCAATACCGGCGGCATGGGGACTTATTCCTCGGACGATATTCTGGGCGGGGAACTTGAAAAAGAAGTAATGTCCCGTGTGATTCAGCCGGTCATAGACGGAATGCGCGCCGAAGGAGCGCCGTTTCAGGGCATTCTGTACGCGGGCCTGATGCTGACCGCAAAAGGAATAATGGTGCTGGAATTTAACGTCCGGATGGGCGATCCGGAGTGTCAGGTTATTTTACCGCGCCTTGAAAGCGATTTTGCGGAACTCGCCGCCTCGCTCTGCGAAGAACGGCTTGCGGATTACAAAGCCGTCTGGCGTCCGGGCGCGGCGGTGTGCGTCGTTTTAGCGTCAAAGGGTTATCCCGGCCCGTATGAAAAAGGAAAAGAAATTACCGGCATTGAAACAGCCGAGGAAGATCCGCAAGCGGCGGTCTTCCACGCGGGAACCAGCCGTAAGGGAGACGCGGTGTTTACCGACGGCGGCCGCGTGCTGGGCGTAACGGCTGTTGACGGCGACCTCGCTTCCGCCATAAAACGCGCCTACGCGGCCGTCGATAAAATTCATTTTGACGGCATGATTTTCCGACGCGACATAGGCGCGAAAGGTCTAAGAAAACACTGATGCGGCTATTATCTGTTTTGGAAAAAGCGGGCGATGGCGGTTAAAAGAGCGGGAACAGTGCTTTCAGAGGGAATGATTTCCGGTGATTTACCTTCCGCTTCGAGCGCCCCGGCCGTAACCGGGCCTATTGCGGCAACGGCGGCTTCACGCACGCAGCGCCGGGCGTACGATTCTCCCGCCGCCTCGGCCGCGGTTTTTAGAAAATTCCGTATAGCTTTGGGGCTTGTGAATACGATCAAATCAGGCGTTTCGCTTCGCAGGCGGGTGTAAAGCCCGGCGTCGGGTTCCGGCTGGACGGTCTGATAACATGGAATCGCGTCCACGCGGCATCCGGCGGACGCAAGCGCCGCCGGTAAAAATTACCTGGCCTCAAGCGCTCGCGGAATAAGAAAACTGAGGCCGCGCAGATTTTCACCGCCGCCGTAGTATCGCTCAAGCGCCCGCATTATCCCTTCGGCCGTAAATTCATCGGCTGTAAGAGCGACGCAAAATCCGTGATCCTTGGCGGCTTCGGCGGTGGCGGGGCCGATGGCGCAGATTTTCGGCGGAGCATCCACGCTGTTTGCCATCGACGGCATCCCGGATATTCCATCGGGATTTGCGGCAAGCGGGCGCAAAGCGGAAATGCCAGCCTGCGCCGCCCCGGCGGGATCTTCATGAAATGTCCGGGCCAGGCGTTTCGCGAAAAACGAAACGCCCCAGGCGCTCGTAAAAATAATCCAGTCGTACCCGCCGATATTCGTAATCGCCCGGTCAAGCGCCCCGGCATATTCGGCGTCTTCAAGTTCTTTCGCTTCAAGAACGGCGACCGCAAGCACGTCCGCTCCAAACGCGCGAAGACCGGAGGCGAGTTCCGGCAACAGTTTCGCGCTCGCGGCCGCAAATACCGTTTTCCCTGAAAGCGCGGAGTAAGCAGGTTGATTTTCAGCGCCGGAATTCATAAAGAATCTCCCGTCCGCCCGCAATCAGTATTCTTTCTGCCAGCGCCGCGCAGATGTCCGCGCGCTTTGCCGGATCGCCGGAGGCTTTATCGCGCACAACGCGCCTTCCATCGGGCGACGCGGCAACGGCGTCCATTTCAAGTAAGCCCTGTTTCACGCGGGCGTAAACCGCGATTGGAACGTTGCATCCTCCCCCCAGCCGTTCAAGAAAATCGCGTTCCGCCGCGACTTCCAGAGCCGTATGAGGATGGTTAAGTTTTTCGACAACTTCGTTTGTCAAGGCGTCGTCCGCGCGCACCTCTATGGCAAGCGCCCCCTGGCCGGGCGCGGGAAGCATTTCGTCGTATGGAAACGTATATAATATTTGATCTTGCAGCCCAAGCCTGCGGAGGCCCGCGAGAGCCAGCGCTACGGCGTCGTATTCGCCGTCCCGCATCTTCCGTATGCGCGTATCTACGTTGCCTCGTATGTCCAGAATGCGCAAATCGGGTCTAAGCGCCAGAAGCTGCGCCTGACGGCGGAAACTGCCGGTGCCGACTCGCGCGCCCGCGGGAAGTTCGGAAAGCGGCGCTGTTTTGCCGGAGATCGCGCCATCCTGAATATTTTGCTTGATAATGAGCGCGTCACGGGCGTCTTCGCGTTCGGGAACGGCGGCTATGCGCAGGCCGTCCGCGATGGCGGTCGGCACGTCTTTCATGCTGTGTACTGCCAGATCTATTTCCCCGCGCGAAAGAGCCTGCTCAAGTTCTTTGACGAAAACGCCCGCGCCGCCCGTAGCGCGCAGCGAAGTGACGACATCTTTATCCGCGGAGGTTTTAATGATTTCTATGCGTGTTTCAACTTCGGGCGCAACCCGCCCGATCTCGGCCTGGATGAGTTTCGTCTGCGTCAGCGCAAGGCGGCTGCCGCGCGAACCGATAACAAGCATGAGGCGTTTATTAGTTTCTTTCATTTTGTTTTACACGGACAATTAACCGGTGTTTCCTCAATCAGCGTTTTTACAAAAGGATTTCGCCGCGCGCACGGCGTCGCGCAAACGCCCGACGTCAAGGTTTTTGCGGGCGGCGATTAATTCCGGGATAACGCTGGCGGCTATTTCCTCCGGGGTTTCCGAGCCGATATCCAGGCCCGCCGGGATGAATATTCGCGAAAACCGCGCCGGATCAACGCCTTCTTTCCGCAGGGCTTCCAGAAGGATTTTTGTTTTTGTCAGGCTTCCCAGCATTCCTATATATCTGGCCGGCGACATGAGCGCGCGCCGCAGGCAGATCCGGTCCGTCCTGGGCCGCTGAGTGGCGACGAAAACATACGAGGAACTTGTCAGATTCAGGCCGTTCAGTGCCTCATCCCAGTTTTCGGAATCCTCAACCAATACGACTTTCGCGCCGGGGAAACGTTCCGCCGTCGCGTATTTCGCGCGGTCGTCAAACACCGTGACGCTGAAACCGGCCGCCGCGGCCGCTTCGGCGACCGCTTTTGCGACATGTCCCGCGCCGAAAACAACAAGCTCCGGATCGGGGAGAACGGGGTCGATATATATCTGCATGGAACCTCCGCAAACCAGCGCGCGTTCGTCGTGATCAATGCCTGAAAGGTCGTATGACAGCAGCCTTGGCTTGCCGGTATTCATGACTTCTTTCGCCTGACGGGCTACGTCCGCCTCGACAAGGCCGCCTCCGACATTGCCGATTTGACGGCCGTCTTCGCCGATCAGCATCTTGACGGCATCCTTGCGCGGCGCGGCGCCCTCGTGCGCGATAATAATAGCCAGCGCCGCCCGCGTTCCACGGGCGCGCAGACTTACGATTTCTTTATAAATATCAACGGACATAAATGGCAGATTAGCACAATCCCGCTAGTTTTTCAGGATAACGACAGTCGCGCCGCTCCCGCCCTTTTCCGGCGGCGCCGAAGTAAAACGCGCGGCCTGCGGATGATGCTCCAGAAAACGCGCGATAGCGCTGCGTAAAATTCCTTTGCCGTGGCCGTGAACAATGCGGACGCTCTCGCCGCCGGCCAGATACGCTTGATCCAAAAACCGGTCAACCCTGTCCAGCGCCTCATCCGCGTTGAGTCCGATCACGTTCAGTTCGGAAGCGAATATTTCGTCGTCCGGCGAAACGGCCGGTTTGCCTTGCGGAATATCCGGCTTTTTACGATCTTTGATTTTTTCAACGTCGCCGCGTTCCGCGCGATACCTGAGAACGCCGAACGCGACGACGCAAACATCGCCCTCGACTGAATCGGCAAGACCTTCACGGTTGAGGGAGCGAACTAAAACGATGTCTCCGGGCTCAATGTTTTCCGTTTCGACGATCGCGGGCGCGGCGGCGTCATTTCCGTCCCCGGCGGGAGTTTCCCCGGCGGATCGCTGTAACCGGACGGATTTGCGGCGCAGTCCGGCGGTCAGATTTTCCGCCGTCCGTCTGGCGCGCGCGGATTCAACGCGGTCTTTCAATTCACGAACGGCGCGCTCGCTCTCTTTGCGGAATTCGCCGATCACGCGCTCAAGCGCGGCTTCAAACTCAATCTTGCGATCGGCTTCACGTTTCGTGTGTTCGCGTTCGAGAGCGGCATATTTTTCCGCGACCGCTTTTCTTTCCCCGTCAAGCGCGGCGCGCAGCCGCTCCTGTTCATCCAATGTTTCCCCAAGCCGCCGGAGATATTCCCGCGCCGCTGTATGATCCGGGTCTACAAGCTCCCGAGCCGCGTCGAGAATTTCTTTTGGAATATTCATCCGCCGGGCGATTTCAATACCGGAAGAAGCGCCGGCGACATCCAGCAGCAGCCGGTAGGTCGGGCGCAAAGCGTGTTCGTCGAACTCCACGGAAGCGTTGCGGACGCCGTCTACTTCCGAGGCCCACATTTTCAGGCGGGGATAGTGCGTTGACGCGAGCGTTACCGCGCCCGCCCGGCGAAACGCGTCAATGACGGCTATGGCCAGCGCCGCCCCTTCGTCCGGGTCGGTTCCCGCGCCGACTTCGTCCAGCAGAATCAGGGCGGGCTGTCCGCTCCGGATATTTCGCTGAGATTCCGCGGCGGCGCAAGCGGGCATATTTGCCGCGCCGCGCTCCGGGTCGATCTCCGCCGCCATTTCAGCAATGTTGCGCATGTGCGCCGTGAAGGTCGAAAGATTCGCCGCGATAGACTGCTGGTCGCCGATGTCGGCGAATATCCGCCCGAAAACCGGAAGAACCGCTTCTTTAGCCGGAACGTGAAATCCCATCTGCGCCATCAGCGAAATAAGCCCCGCCGTTTTCAAGGCCACGGTTTTTCCGCCGGCGTTCGGCCCGCTGATGACAAGCGCGTTGCGCCGCGAGTCGAGTTCCATGGAAATGGGCACGGGACGCCCGCCGGTTTTGCGGAGTTCGCGTTCAAGCAGAATGTGCCGCGCGTCGGTGAGGATATATTCTTTGTTGTCGGAAATGCGCGGCGGCAGGCATTGAAACTCCATGGAGACAAGCGCGCGCGCCTGCGCGGCGTCAAGAACCGAGACCGCGTCCAGAACGCCGAAAACCGTGCCTAGGTTTTTGCGAAAGACCTCCGTGAGCGCGGAAATGATATTTGCTATTTCGATATCTTCCTGTTCATGGAGGCGCACAAGATCGTTGTTCTGATCAATGACCTGCATTGGTTCTACATAAGTCGTCTGACCGCTTGAGGAAAGCCCGTGCATGACGCCCGGAATCCTGCCGCGAGAATCGGTGCGTATTGGAATGACGAAGCGGCCGTTGCGGAAAGTAATGATTTCGTCCTGCACAACTTCAGGCGAAGTCCTTAGAATGGCTTCCAGCGTCCGGTTGATGCGGTGACGGCGTTCGGCAAGATCTCTGCGTATGGCGCGAAGTTCCGGGCTGGCGTTGTCGTCGATCTCGCCGTTGGGCAGCACCTTGCCCCGTATGGCGGCAAGTACCGGGCGCGCGTCCGGAATGCCTGTGGCAATGCCGCGAAGCCGCGGGAATTGTTCGGACGGTTCCAGTCCCAGAATGTTTTCCTTTAATTCTTTGCCGACGATAAGCAGACGCTCAAAAGCAAGCACCTGCCTGGGCTCAAGGGCGTTGCCCTTGATGTGAAGCCGCGCGGAGGCGTCTTCGAGATCCTCGACTCCGGCCAGACCGAAGCGGCCTTTTACAGTCTGATAAGCAACGCATTCGCCGGTGATTTCTATCTCGCGGCGAACTTCACAGGGATCCGCCGAGGGGCGCAGACGCGCTGTCAACGCGCGTCCCGCCGGCGTCTGCGCGCGTTGCGCGGCCATTTCTATGAAGTCGAAAAGTTCAAGTGCGTCAAATGTCCGGTTGTTCATAAACAGTTATTTAATCAGCGCTTTTTATAGTCAGCAAGCCAATTTTACGGTAAATTATATAGTTTTACGGGTGAGAATAATGAAATATAAAGATTTTCTCGCGTTGCGCGACTGGCCGTCCGCCGATCTTCTCAATATGCTGCTTCTGGCGCGCTCGGTTAAAGCCGAGCCCGCGAAATACGGCCGCCAACTGGAAGGCAGGGCGCTGGCTGTAATTATGGAAAAACCCTCTCTGCGCACGCGCGTGTCTTTCGAGGCAGGGATATGTCAACTGGGCGGTTTTGCCATAAATCTGTCTTCCGGTGAAATCAGTCTCGGCAAACGGGAATCCGTGCGCGACGTGGCAAAAACCCTGGAGCGCATGGTGCAGGGCATTGTGGTCAGAACCTTCGGCCACGATATCGTGGAAGAGATGGCGAAGCACACATCCATACCGGTGATTAACGGTCTGACCGATTTCGCCCACCCCTGCCAAGCCATGGCCGACTATCTGACGATTCTGGAAACCAAAGGAGATATTAACGGCGTCAGGATCGCCTATATCGGCGACGGAAACAATGTCGCCCATTCGTTGATTTTCGGCGCGGCACGTTTTGGCGCGCATCTGGCGGTCGCCGCGCCCGCCGGATATGAACCCGACCCGAATGTTACGCGGCAGGCCATGGCTGACGCCGCTGAAACCGGAGGAAAGATTGAAATTCTGCGCGATCCGCTGGAAGCCGCAACAGACGCCGATGTCATTTACACCGACGTCTGGACAAGCATGGGACAGGAAGATGAAAATGAAAAACGCCAGCGGGATTTCGCCGGATATCAGGTAAACGATGAGATGGCGCGGCTTGCCAAACCTGATTATGTTTTTATGCACTGCCTGCCGGCGCACCGCGGCGAGGAGGTCGCGGCCTCGGTCATAGACTCGAAGCATTCTATAGTGTTCCAGCAGGCCGAAAACCGCCTTCACGTTCAAAAAGCCGTTTTGCTTGAATTAATGTCCTGATTACGCTTGCGATATATGGAAATTCATACAACGTAATATTTTGTAAAAGGAGACAAAGTTATGGCCGATCTAGCGGGTGTAAACGGACAGAGAGCAAACTTCAAGATTGTTGGAAAACCGAATATCCCAGGCGCGTTGTCCTGGGCGCATGTGTCGGGCGTCGCAAAATTCGGCGCTGATTATGTAGTTCCCGACATGCTCCACGCCAAATTTCTGAGAAGCCCCCATGCAAATGCTCGTATCAAGTCGATGGATACGTCTAAGGCCAAGGCGATTCCAGGCGTTGTTGATGTCGTAACATGGGAGGATCCCGATCTCAGAGGAGCGGGAGGAGTAACCAATTACGCCGACTATGAAAGCATGGAGATCGGCGCGATCGTCATTGCAGAAAGTGAAGATATTTGCGAAGAAGCGTTGCGCGCGCTTGTCATTGACTGGGAGGTATTTCCGCATGTAGTCGATATACGTGAAGGCAGAAAACCTGACGCCCCGGTGATTCGGTCATTCGCTCCCGCGTCAAAACCAAAAGAAGGCGCCGCGTCAAAGGGTGGAGATGCCAAGCCAACACCCGCGCCGGACGGGATGGGCGGCATGGCCGTAAATCCTCCTAAAAAGGGAAACATTTCATATTCCTTTACCACTAACAATTCCGGAGATGTACAGGCCGGGTTTAAGGAAGCCGATCAGATTATTGAATATGACATCAACACCGCCGCGTTTTCCGGACATATTCCCAGCCCGCTGGGTACTGTCGCCTGGTGGTTCGACGATCCGCTTAACGGGACAGGAAAAAGCCTGCAAATTGAAGGTGTTCCGTGGGGACACCGTTCGGTGTCCACCGCAAACCGCGTTGCGGCCGACAAGGTTTTTCAGACCTGCATGTTTACAGGCGGCAGGTATTGCGACTGGGGTTCCCGCAAAACGCAGCAAATCACTCCTGCGCTTGCCAGAAGAGCCGGCCGACCCGTAAGATGCGTACAAGGCCGCGCAGATCAGTACGATTTCAACCTGAATGATCGCTTTGTACACATGAAAGTCGGTTTTAAGAATAATGGCCTGATAACGGCAATCGAAGATTATTCCATAGCCGACAACGGGGCGGCTGGAAGTTCATCTTTCGGAACCACCGTGGACCAGTCGTTCGGCCCCTACTATACAACCAAATGCAAAAACGTAAAACAGAACATGGAGCTCGTAGACAGCAACCGCGGCAAAATGTACACAAGCGGTCAGCATAACCCAATGGGATGGGATGCCCTGATGGCCGGCCTGCATCTCATAGCGGATAAGCTTGGCAGGGATCCGATAGAGATCGCGACATTGAACCTGCACGGGCCAACATCCCAGGATGATCCGAATCCGTTGCCAAGCTACGAGGCATGTGTCGCAACGTTGAAAAATGATCTGAAGTGGAACTGGCACGCAACGGGCGCGAGAAAACTGCCTGACGGCCGTATGCACGGAATAAGTTTTCGTTACAATCAGTGCCCGCGCCATTCCGTCGGAGGTTACAACCCGAAACTTGAATACAGAGGCGGCGCAATTTATCTTCCCTCCTCCGGCACGATTATCGGCCACTATGGTCTCGAGTGCAACGCCATGGTTGTTGCCGAGGAACTCGGAATCGCATATGAAAATGTCCGCATTGTCCACGATCATCATGAAACGTACAGACCCTTCGGAGGCGGCAGCGATGGTTCGACAGCCTCTTCCTGGGCAATGAAGGAATGTGCTAACAAGCTGAAAAAGATGATTCTGGAAGCTGTTATCGAGGAAGCCGAAAGCTCTCCGGCGGCAGGCGGCGCGGGCGCAAAACCCGCCGCGGCCAATCCATTTAAAGGTTTGAAACCTGAAGCTCTCGACATAGTGGACGGCAGAGTCGTCGTTAAAGCCGATCCGGCACAGGGGCTTCCGCTCGCGCAGGCTTGCCGCGCCAATTTGTTCGCGACATACGTCGGCATCAGGCCTCCGGCGGCGTTATGGACGTCGATGGGCAAAGAGCTTGACACCATGAATGTCGCCGTATGCGAAGTCGCCGTTGACACGGAAACCGGGGAAGTGGAGGTGCTAAGGTTTGCCGTGGCTGCCGATCCCGGCAAGATTTTGCGCCGCACATCGCTCGAAGGTCAAATTCATCAGGTGATGGATTTTTCCGTTGGCTGCCAGCTCACAGAGGAATTTATCTATGACAGGAATACCGGGGTAAAGCTCAGCGCGAATATGCTTGAGTACAAAAAAGTCAGTATGCTTGACATGCCGCCGTTAGATATAGAGCTTCTGGAAACCCGGGCGGGCAACGCGTGCTACGGCGGAAACGGCATAAGTCACTCGCTGGCGAATACTCACCTGATCATTATGGCCATCCATAACGCTACAGGCAAATGGGTTGAATCTCCAGCTTCTCCAGACAGAGTCCTGAAAGCCTTGGGCAGGGCATAGAGCTGTTATCGAGATATTGGAAAAACGATAGCGTGTCATGGCTTTCCCCCTTCCCGATAATGGCGCATTACATGCCTGGAAAGTAAAACGGGCGCCGGAAAGAATCGGGCGCCCGTTGGTTTGCATATTCAGACTCATGACCGGGCGGCTCAGCGAAGCCGCCCGGTCATTTGCTTTAGAAGGTGAGCCTGATTCTCGCCTGGAATACCCGGTGCTGGGTCTTGGTTTGCAAAAGACCCCAGGTAGTTGCCCCGGACGTATTGATGGTAACATTCGGAGCGCTGAGGTTCTGAATGTGCGCACCCATGCTGCCGGCGCTACCGGACAATCGACCGTGTATTCAACGACGTCCGCTACGTCGGCCGTTATCTTCGCGTGCCAGAGCAGGCGCTCCCTCTCGGTCTTCACCAACTCGTGATCTTCAAGGTAGTTCAACTCGTGCCGTATCTCCGTTTGAGACACACGCTCCATTATCCGGGGGCGCAATTCACTCTCTTGAAAAAACTTTGAACCATTGGAGTATTTGAGGCGTCTGCTTTTACGAAATGCGATATATTTACAGGCGTTGTCTTTAACCGGATATTTCACGGGATTCGCAACGAGGCGAGATGAAAAACTACGGAAGATTTGGGGAAATTGTCGGATTTTTTATCATTATATCCGCGCTGTTTCAAATTACCGGCGCGGTGCCGGATGTTCGCGCCGACGATATAAATCTGCCGAAAGGAACGAAAATCGTCCTTCATTTAAATGACACGCTGAGTACCGCGTCAAACGCGGAGGGCGATGAATTCACCGCGGTGGTCGCAAACCCTGTCTATATCGGCGACAGGATCGCGATTCCCCAGGGAAGCGTCGTCACCGGCAGCGTTTCCCGCATCCTCCACTCCGACAGGCTCAAGGGAAAAGCGGTCCTCGATCTTATGCTCCAATCCATCAGGGTTACGGGGCGCAATCCGTCTGAAATAGCCGCCACGCTTGTCCGGATTGACGACCCCGCGGGAAGCGGCGAAACGCAGGCCGCTGAAAATTTCGCGGAACGCGAAAAATCCGCCGGAGGAGCGGCCAAACCCGGAGGCAATAAAATCGGCGTTCGTGTACAATCTCCCGGAGGAAAAAATGCCGGTATCGGAGTTTACGGCGGTCTTTTTTCCTTTTTCAGCTCACAGGGCGGCGATGTCAGAATTTCCCGCGGCGCATCCATGGAAATCACGCTTGACCGGCCGCTCACCCTCACCGAAGAAACAAAAAAACCGGCACGATAGCCGCCTCGCGGCGGTCAGTGGTTAGTGATCAGTGGTCAGAAAAATCCGCAATTGAAAAGCCTCAAGCCTCTCTCCATATATCAGCAAGTAAGCGCTTTCAAAAAGAGACGGTTTTGCGGTATAACGGTGTTTCTATGGCGCTGAAATCAACCGATCCGGAAAACCCGTATTCGACCATGAACCCGCCCGAATTATCGGCGGTAATGCCTGTAGTTTACGATGAACTGCGCCGTCTGGCGCGACGCTATATGGCAAAAGAGCGGGGCGCTCAAACCCTCCAGGCGACCGCGCTGGTAAACGAAGCATGGATTCGTCTTGCCGGCACGCCGGCGCCGGTATGGAAAGACCGCGCGCATTTTTGCGCCATCGCCGCCCACGCCATGCGTGAACTGCTGGTGGAACGTGCCCGTGCCCGCGCGGCGCGAAAACGCGGCGGTTCGCGCGTAAGAGTCAGCCTTAATGAAGAAATCGCCGCGGAAAATACGGAAATGGATTTACTTCCATTGAATGCGGCTCTGGATAAGCTTCAAACGATGGATCCCGATCTGGGACGCATCGTCGAGCTCCGTTTTTTCGGCGGACTATCCATCGAGGAAACCGCCGCCGCGCTTGACTGTTCGACGGCCACGGTCAAACGCGGCTGGCAGCTTGCGCGAGCCTGGCTGCGCCGTGAAATGGGGGCGGATGGTGAATCCTGACCGCTGGCGGCAAATTAAAACCTTGTTTACGCAAGCGGCGGCAATGCCGCCGGCGGAACGGGCCGCCTTTCTCGAAAAAGCCTGCGGCGGCGACGCCGGACTCCACAATGAAATAGAAAATTTATTCGCCGAAGACAGGGCGGACGATTTTCTGGAAAAACCCGTTTATGCCGCCGCGCCGCGGCTTTTTGAAAACGACCCCGCGTCGGCGGGCGAAGCGGCGGAAAATCTAATCGGTAAAACGCTCGGCCCTTACAGGATATTACGCGAACTGGGCCGGGGCGGCATGGGCGTCGTCTACCTCGGGCATGATACGCGGCTTGACCGTGAAGCCGCCGTCAAATTGATTTCTCCGCACGGCGCTTACGACGCCCGGCTTTATGACCGGCTCCAGGCGGAAGCCCGCGCCGCAGGCAGGCTGGCGCATCCCGGCATCGCCACTGTTTATGCCTTGGAGGAATGCGAGGAGGGGTTATACGCGGCGTTTGAATACGTAGAGGGGCGCACCCTGCGGGAATTGCTGGACTCGTCAAAGGGAGACTCTATTCCCTTTTCAAAAGTCGCGGACATCGCCATGCAGGCCGCGGCGGCAATTTCAGCCGCCCACGCGCAGGGAATCGTGCATCGCGATCTCAAGCCGGAAAACATCATGCTGACCGGCGACGGACGGGTGAAGATACTTGATTTCGGGCTGGCGGGGATTGAATCGGCGGGCGGAGCGGGAACCGGATTGACGCAGCACGGCGCGTTTTTGGGTACGCCCGCCTACGCTTCGCCGGAACAACTGCTCGGGCGTCCCGTCAGCTATTCTTCCGATATTTTTTCACTTGGCGTTCTGCTTTACGAACTCGCAACCGGAAAGCATCCTTTCGGCGGCGAGGATTCCATCGTTACCATCGCCCGCGTTTTGCAGGGCGATTTTGAAGATCCTTCCGCCGCCAACAACGCCGTTCCGCGGACATTCGACCGGATAGCGCGCCGCTGCCTGCAAAAAAATCCGGATGAACGATACGCCGCGATAAACGATCTTCTCGCCGATCTCCGGGCGTTTTCTCCCGGAGGCGCTCCCGGGCGGCGCCCGCGCGCAAAGACGCTGTTCTGGTGGCAATTTCACCAGGCCGTTGCCGGATTCGGCTACTACGGAATGCTTTACCCTCTCTGGCGCGTCAAGGAATGGCTGGGAGGCGTTGAAGGCTCAATTTTATTCTTCCCGGCGCTTGTCGCCGTGGGCATCGCGGCCAATCTGCGCCTGCATCTGTGGTTTAGCTCCTGCTTTTACCCGTCCGGCCTCAAAGAACAGCGCAAAAGCGTCGCGGGATGGATTCGCCGCGCCGACTGGGTTTTTGTCGCGGCGCTGGCCGCGACGGCGCTACGCATTCATGTACTTCACGCCATAATCGCGACGCTTCTGATGGGAGCCGCAATAGGGGCGCTGGCGGCTTTTTACTGGGTCGAGCCGGCGACAAGCAGGGCCGCTTTGAAGAAGTTATGATGAAATGGCGACACCATGGTTCCGGCCGGGGACGGCGGCAAAGACGGCGCAAACGCCTCTTTGGCGGATTACGCTATCGACAGCGTTGTAGAATTTGCCGGCCTTCTGGAAACATCGAAACACTGATTAATTGAAAACGCGCGGATTAAAACTCCGGCGCGATGATTTCGCGAGTCATGCCCGCTATGGCTTCGCGGCAGAGTTTTGAAACGTCAAGCTGCTGTTCGGCGCGTTCCGCCTTCTCAATGCTTGACATGGTTTCCGGATGCCTGGGAACAAAAAGCGAACAGCAGTCCTGATCGGCTTGAATGCTTATTTCATAGGTTCCAATGTCCCGCGCGGCGCGCATGATGTCTTCCTTGTCGTCGCCGATCAAGGGGCGGAAAATCGGGATTCCGGCCACCGCCGAGATAGTCCGTATATTTTCAAGGGTCTGGCTTGCGACCTGTCCGAGGCTGTCGCCGGTTACAATTGCCGCGGCTTTTTCCCGCGCGGCAACGGCCTCCGCCATGCGCACCATGAAGCGGCGGTAAAGCACCACGCGCAGCGGCGGAGGAGCGTAGGCGACGATCTCCCGCTGCGTTTCGGCAAACGGAACCATATACAGAACTGATTCGAGCTGGTACCGGGAAAGGACGCGCAGAATGTTTCGCACCTTGTCCTGCGATTCCGCCGTTGTGTGCGGGAAACTGTGAAAATGAACGTACTGGACGCGGCAGCCGCGCCGCATCATGCGCCAGGCCGCGACCGGCGAATCCAGCCCGCCGGAAATCAGGCACAGCACTTTTCCGCCGGTTCCCGACGGGAGTCCGCCCACCCCTCGAATTTTTTCGACTGAAAGAAACGCCCGCCCCTCCGCGATTTCGACCGAGAAAACAGCGTCCGGATTTTCCATCCTGACGCGCGCGCCGGTAAGTTCCACGACATACGCGCCGAGCAGTTGATTCAACTCCTGCGAATTAAGCGGAAATTCCTTTGTTCCTCTTCGCGAATCAATTTTGAAAGACTCGAAACCGGTTGAAGACACAAGCTCCGCCAGCGTCGTTTTAATGGCGTCAATGTCCGCGGGCGTTTCCCGCGCCACTATGAAATTCGCAATGCCAAAAACCCATTGCAGCCGGCGCGTGATCACGCCGATTTCGTCCCGCGAGGCGTTTTCCGGAATCTCAATCGCCAGGCGCCCCGCAAACCGCCGTATCGTGCCGTGCGCGGCGCCGCGAAGCAAAGCGGAGACATGGCGATGCAGCTGGTTTTCAAACCAGCCGCGATTGTTTCCCTTGAGGTTGATTTCGTGATAATGAATAAGAATCGTTCGTTTCACGGCGCTAATATTAGCAAAGTTTTACGTTGAGCGCGGCGTTTCATGTGACATAAAATAAAAACATGCGTTTGACTCGAAGGGAATTCAACCGTCTGTCAACGCTTGGCGGCATCGCGTTGATGGACGAATCTGTGAAAACGGACAGGATTTTGCATCCTCAGTCCGCCGCCGCGGCAGATAACGGTCTGCCCGGGATTTCAACGGAACCGGCGGCGGAAACTCAGGAAGCTCCCGAAACTCAGGAAAAAGACGCCGTCCGCGTCGCCATTGTCAAAACCGCCAATCGCGGGGAAGGCGTCGCGCGGGCTGTCGCGCTGCTCGGCGAAATGGATTTTTCAGGAAAGGACGTTTATCTAAAATGTTCCTATAACAGCCCCGATCCTTTTCCCGCAACCACGCATCCGGACGCGCTCGGCGCAACGGTGCGGATGCTGCGCGGCAAAGGAGCGGACGGCGTTACGCTTGTGGAAAGAAGCGGCATGGGACGCACCCGCGACGTTCTCGAAAAGCTCCATGTCTTAACCGCGCTTGAGGCGCTTGACGTTTCGTTTCGCCCGCTGGATGAGCTTGCGGCCGGCGAATGGCTTCATTTTGAGCCCGCGGGGTCGCATTGGCAGAAAGGCATCGCGTTTCCCCGGTTTTTAACGGGCGATAAATGCTTTGTTCAGTTGTGTAATCTCAAAACGCACCGTTTCGGCGGGGGATTCAGCGCGAGTCTGAAAAACTCGATCGGCCTAATAGCCAAGTACGCCTCCGCCACCGAATCAGGATCGGCTGAAAAAACCGGCAAAGCTCCAAATCGCGGCTGGAATTACATGAAAGACCTGCATTCTTCGCCGGATCAGGAGAAAATGATCGCGGAGGCCAACCAAGTCTACGCGCCCGGGCTTATAGTGATGGACGCGGTAGAAGTATTTGTCGCAGGCGGCCCGGAAAGGGGAGAAACCGCCGCTCCGGAAATTATCGCCGCTTCACGCGACCGCGTGGCGCTTGACGCCGTAGGATTTGCCATCCTGCAATACGCCGGGGCGCGCATAGGCGGCGCGGATCATATTTTTGAACAGGCGCAGATCAAACGGGCGGCGGAGTTGAATATTGGCGTGGATTCTCCGGAAAAAATCAGCATTGTGTCGGATGACAATACCGGGGAGCTGTTAGCCAAACGGCTGGAAGGCATGATAGCTAAACACTGATCACTAACCACTGGCCGCCTTGAGGCGGCTTAATTTGAAGGCGCGAAATAGCCTTTCCGGTGATTCAGTTCCATGCCGCG
>JAIRVC010000321.1 GCA_031254095.1 Acidobacteriota bacterium | reverse complement strand
GTATTCTGCCAGGATTTATGGATATCCGAATGACAGGGCGAACATTTTTCATTCCCCACATACTTTGCCGATTCCTGAGAACGAATCGACCGAACCGGCAAAAGGCTGAAAACAATAAGAAGAATAACCGCAACGCCTAAGATATTTTTCCGAATCATGAACCTAACTCCTTTCTTCATAAAACGCTTCCCTGTATAAGACCGGAATCTATTTTCCCGATCTCCCGCCCAACGTTTAAAACTTTAGCACACCCACGGGGGTTTTGCTTTCCGTGTTATTATGACGCGGCTTATTACGGAATTGGTCAAAACCATAGACGAAATTTGTTCCCTGATTTGCTACACTTTATCGGTTATGAGTATTCGCGTATTGTTTTTTGCGTCGCTGGCGGACATGACCGGAGAGCGGGAGCGTCGGGTGGAATCAGCCGAAGTTACGGACATACTTTCGGTTTTCAATAAATTCGCCGCGGAGTTTCCGGCGATGGAAGGCCACCGGGCGTCGATTCTTTTCGCGCTGAATTCAGAATTCGCGCGCCTGGACGCTCCTGTGCGCGACGGCGATGAAATCGCGTTTCTGCCGCCGGTCAGCGGAGGTTAGTGTGATGTTTCAGCTTACGCATGATGTTATCGATACTTCCGCCGTCGCCCGAAGTTTGCAGAGCGGCAAAGACGGGGCACTCGTTATTTTCGAGGGAGTCGTGCGCGACAACGCGCGCGGCAAATCCGTGCGATTTCTCGAATACGAAGCTTACGAACCGATGGCGCTCAAAAAACTTGAAGAAGTCGGCGCGATGGTCAAAAGCAGATACGATATACGCGATATTGCCATTGTACACCGGTTGGGCCATATGGATACAGGCGAATGCAGCACCCTGATTGTGATTGCCTCCGCGCATCGCACAGACGCATTTGACGCCTGCCGTTTCGCGATAGATACGATCAAGCAGATCGTTCCGATATGGAAAAAGGAATTCTACGCCGACGGCGAAGTGTGGATAGAAGGAGTAAAATAAGGATTTCGTTATGCCGATCTTTGAATATAAATGTTTAAAATGCGATTCCGAATTTGAGAAGCTGGTTTTCGGCTCGGAAGCTTCGGGAAACATTCATTGTCCCGGCTGCGATTCGCCGGAAGTCGAAAGGCTCTTTTCCTGTTTCAGCGGCGTTTCAAGAGGCAGCGACGGAAGCACCCGCTCAATTACATCTTCCGGCTGCTCCTCGTGCAGCGCCGGCAGTTGCGCAGGTTGCGGCACACACGGCTAAAGAAACGCCGATTAATTAATGGGAACCTCTTAAAACCCAAAACTCTGCGTTATACGCGGCCGATTAAAAATGCTCATTTACTAAATGCAAACTCCTCTTTTGTCCCGGCCGCAAGCCTCGATTTTGGAGTTTTAGAGGTTACCTAATTGTAGCTGCTTTCATGCGGATAGACTTCAACCAGATGTTTTGGTTCCCAACGCCGGCTTGACCAGCGGTATCCGGATTCAAATTCAACGCCAAGCAGATAATTCACCTTGTCGTATTTACAGTACCGCACTACGGCATGGCATTGGTCATCGCCGAACTCCAGCTCCACAGCGGTGTTTACAGGTATAGGATCCTCAATTTCAAGACATGCGCCTGAAGGGGAAATGTCTCCCAGTATCGCCCAATCAATATATGGCTGATCCATGCCCAGCGGCCATGTCACCTTTACCAGGTCGGCGCATAGATCCCTGTTTTCAAACCGTTTTTGTTCCATGATTATTTTATCGGCAAAATTGGATAATTGTTTAGGGAAACACCTGACCAATTCAAAATATTTAACCCGGATATTTTGCGGCGAATTTCGCAAAATATCCGGATAAATTACTAAAACGCGTCCGTCGGGATTTGCTCATGCGCATAATCATCCGTTGTGCGCCCCTGAATGAAATCCCCAGTCATCATATCCTTGTAACCAAGCCCCGGCCCAACCATCGGATAAACAACGGCGTCGCGATCAATCATGATTTCAAGAAACGCCGGGCCGTCAAACGCTATGAATTTCCGGAGGGTTTCCTCAAGTAGATTTTTATCTTCGACCCGCGCGGCGAACGCGAACCCGTCCGCTTCGGCGGCCCGGACAAAATCCTTTCGGCGGAGCGTCTTGTCGGTTGCGGAAAAGCGGTCCTCGTAAAACAGTTTTTGCCACTGGCGAACCATGCCGTCGGCGCGGTTGTTCAGAAGCAGCAATTTTATCGGCAGGTTGTAGGACGTGGCGGTTTCGAGTTCGCCGATATTCATGCGCAGGCTCCCGTCGCCGTCTATATCCAGAACGATTTTATCCGGAAAGGCCGCCTGCGCGCCGATGGCCGCCGGCAGGCCGAAACCCATGGTTCCCATGGATCCGGATGTCAGAAACCGGCGCGGTTCTTTAAAATCCAGGTATTGCGCCGCCCACATCTGGTGCTGTCCCACGCCCGTACACACGATTGCGTCGCCTTTGAGAATTTCGTTAAGACATTCCAGCACGTGTTGCGGCTGAATATTCCGGCTGCCGCGATCGTAATTTAGGCCATGTTGTTCCTTTAAATGCCGGATATGAGCCGTCCATTTTTCAAAACTCTTGTTGAAATCATTTTTTCTCGAAACCAGATACGTAAGAGCTTCACGGGCCGATCCGATATGCGCCCATGATACGCCTTTGACCTTGCCGATTTCCGCGGCGTCTATGTCGATGTGCGCGATGTATTTCGCTTTCGGAGCAAATTCGTGGATTTTGCCGGCAACCCTGTCCTCAAAACGCGCGCCGATGACGATCAGAAAATCGCAGTCCATCACGGCGTAATTCGCGTAGGCCGTGCCGTGCATCCCCAGCATATGAAGCGACAAATCCGATTGCGTATCGATTGCGCCTATGCCCATCAGCGTAGTAACGACGGGGATGCCGAATTTTTCGGAAAATTCTCTAAGCTGCGGCGCGGCGTTGTCCGCGATGACGCCTCCACCGGCGCAGATGAGCGGGCGTTCGGATTTTCGCAGCATCTCGAAAAACTCCCCGCAGCCGTTTTCGGACAACGCCGCTTCCGTAAGATTTTTCATGCGCGTTTCGTAGCCGCGGAAACGTATCGTGCCGCTTCCCGTGAAAACGCCTTCCCAGTTTTGCACGTCTTTCGGAACATCTACAACCACCGGGCCCGGCCGCCCGCTGCGCGCGATTTCAAAGGCGGTGCGCACGGAGGCTTCGAGTTCCTCCGGCCTTTCCACGAGAAACACATGTTTGGCGCAGGCGCTCATCAGGTTGTACACCGGCGCTTCCTGAAAGGCGTCCGTGCCGATTGATGCGCGGGCTACCTGTCCGGTGATCAGTACAACCGGAATCGAATCAGCCATGCAGTCGCGTATGGGGGTAACGCTGTTGGTCGCGCCGGGTCCGGACGTGACGATGAAAACTCCGACCTTTCCGGAAGCCCGCGCGTAACCGGCGGCCATAAAACCCGCGCCCTGTTCATTCGCAGGAACGACCAGCCGAATCTGCTCGTTTTTACGCGATTCGCGTTCGGCGTTGTAACGGAAAAGCGCGTCATAAACCGGCAGGATGGCGCCTCCAGTGTAGCCGAAAACCGTGTCAACGCCTTCCTGCGCCAACGTTTCAATGACTATTTCCGCGCCTGTCATGCTCCTGCCCGCAAAAGGGTGAATTTTTTCTTTCAATGTAGCAGTCATAATTTTCCTCAGTATTTCCTGAATTTATTGGAACCTCTAAAAACACCAAAATCAAGGCTTGCGGCCGGGACAAAAGCGGAGTTTACATTTTACGTAAATGAGCATTTTGGATCGGCCGCGTAACGCAGAGTTTGGGTTTTTTAGAGGTTCCCTATATGTATTCCGCCGAAGTTTGCGATTTCAGGCCGCGGTGCAGGGCAACCTGGCCGGTTCGTATCATTTCATCTATTCCATAAGGCCTTACGACGTCAAGAAAGGCTTCGACCTTGCTGCTGTCGCCTGTGACCTCAAACACATAGCTT
>JAIRVC010000156.1 GCA_031254095.1 Acidobacteriota bacterium | reverse complement strand
CGGCGGCACACGTCCAGCCCATCGATCCCGGGCAGCATAAGGTCAACGATAACAATATCCGGAAGTTCGCGCAGGGCGGCGTCCAGCCCGGTTTCGCCGTCTTCCGCCGTCTTTACCTGATAACCTTCTTTTTCAAGGTTGTAACGCACAAGTTCAAGCAAATCCTTTTCGTCGTCGATGACAAGCACAAGACCTTCCGCCATCAGCCTTACCTCCCGGGAATTAATTAATATACATTATCTTGCGCTGAATTCATGCCCATTCGCGGTTTAAAACCACGCCGCATCTCAATTTTTTTGAAATAAAACGGATGGACGCAAAACAATATCCGCGGAGAAAATGTTATGACGAACTCCGTGGATTTTGCAGATTCGCCTGTGAAAACGCCGGTTAAACAAAAAAAACAGGCGCATGTCCTGCCGCTGTTCAGAAAAGAAGCCGTCGATCATCAGCGCGAGCGGCTCTGCGGCGAGCTTATCCTTGCGCAGCCAATATCTTATTGGGCGATAACGGTCTTTCTCGTCGCGGTCACATCAATCGCGTGCTGGTTTCTGGCGGCTAACAGCTATGCCCGGAAAGAAAAAGTTCCGGGAATCATCGTTCCAAGGGAAGGGATCGTAACGGTATATCCGCCGCAGGCCGGAATACTTGCGGAACTGAATGTTTCCGAAGGAATGAGCGTGGAGGAATCCGCGGTGCTGTTCAGTATGCTGACTGATCAGCGGATGACGGGAGGCGAGTATGTCGGACTTAAACTTATCGAGCAGCTTGACGTCCAGGAAATATATCTGAATAGAAAACTTGCATACGAACAGGAAAGGGCTGTGGCGGCGCTCGAAGCCAACGAGACCAAGGCTAACCGTTTGAGAAAAGAGATTGAACAGCTGCAAAGATTGATCCGTACACAAAACGAAGCCCTTGAAATTTCGCGCGGCGCTTACGAAAGAATGCAAAAGCTGTCTTCCGAAAATGTAATTTCCCAAATTGAGCTGGAAGAGTATTACAAAAAATACCTCGAACAAAAACAGCAGTCCGACTCGCTTGCCATGAGGATGGATGAAGCGGTTTCATCCATGGAAGAAACCGCTCTTAATGTCAAAACGCTGAAAGTTGGCAGCAAGCGGGAAATCGCGGATATTGAAAACCAGCTGGCGGAACTCGCCAAACAAAGAACGCAGATTTCGGGGCAGCGGCAAATGGTTGTAAGCGCGCCTGTTGCCGGCAGAATTACGGCGGTTACGGTAAGCGTTGGACAGAAAATTGACGCGGCCAGACCCCTTTTTTCCATAATCCCGAACAACTCCGATCTTCAGGCTGATTTGTATCTTCCCACGAGGTCTATCGGTTTTCTGGAAACCGGGCAGAGTATAAATATCGGTTACGAAGCTTTTCCCTATCAGAAATTCGGAACATATCCGGGAAAAATAAGCCAGGTCGCGGGGAGCGTTATTATGCCCGGCGAACCCGCCTCCGGCCTGACATTTCAGGAACCCGTATATAAAGTGACCGCCGCGCTGGAAAGCCAGCATGTTCAGGCATATGGAAAAGAAATCCCCCTGAGGCCGGGAATGACGCTTTCCGCCGATGTCGTTCTTGATAAGCGGTCGCTGTTTGAATGGCTGCTTGAGCCGGTATACAGCCTGAGGGGGAAGATATAGATGAGCGGGATAAATTTCAGAGGCGGGCGCAGTCTGCCAAGCATATTGCAAACCGAACATTCGGAGTGCGCCCTGGCCTGTCTCGCGATGGCATCCGGATATTTCGGCCACAAAATAGACATCATCACTTTAAGAAACAGGCATTCAGTTTCACAGCACGGAGTGACGTTAAAAGACGTTATCCGGATAGCGGAACGAATGAACCTGGCATCAAGAGCGGTTCGCCTTGAACTTGAAGAATTAGGAAAACTGAAATGCCCGGCAATTCTGCACTGGAGCATGAATCATTTCGTCGTATTAAAAAAGGTTTCGTCCGGAAAGCTGGTAATACATGATCCCGCGGTTGGAATCCGGACGGTGTCATTAAAGGACGCCGGTGAAAATTTCACGGGAATTGCGCTGGAGCTGACTCCCACAAGCGATTTCAAAGAAAAGGACGAGGAAAAAAAGCTCGGAATTTCACAATTATGGACGCGGGCGACAGGACTCAAAAGAGGAATAATTCAGGTGCTGTTGCTGTCTCTGCTGCTGGCACTGTTCGTTGTTGCAATGCCGTACCTTACGCAGCTTGTGATTGACGACGTCCTTGTGTCAAGAGATCGTGATCTGCTGAAAATAGTGATAATAGCCTATCTGCTGGTTGTGCTTATCCAGCTTATCGCCGGCGGCATCCGTTCATTTGCGGTGATGCACCTTACAAACAGGATGGGTTTCCAGTTTGCCGTTAATGTATACAGGCATTTACTGAAACTGCCTCTTGAGTATTTTTCCAAACGGCATATCGGCGACATCGTATCCCGTTTCGGTTCGCAGGCAAGCATAAGGGAATTTTTAACTTCGGGAATAGTCTCCGCCGCGCTTGACGGAATAATGGCTGCCGCGACTTTAGTAATGATGCTTATATACAGCAGGCAGCTTACGCTGATTATTCTGGCGGCGGTTGTTCTTTACGGCGTTGTGCGGCTTTCGACATTCGGGTGGATTCGCCGCCGCACGGAAGAACAGATAGTCGCGGCGGCAAAAGAAAATACAAACTTCATGGAAAACATAAGAACCATGCAGGGCATCAAACTGTTTGGAAAGGAAACGGACAGACTGTCCTTGTGGGAGAACTACTATGTGGATGTCATCAATACCGGGATAGTAGTTCAAAAATTCGGAATACATATAGGAATTATAAACGGAATTATTACGAACGGCAGAGCGGTTCTAATCCTGTATCTTGGAGCGATCGCGGTTCTTGGAAACGAACTGTCCATCGGGATGCTGATGGCGTTTACATCATGGTCGCAGTCATTTCTCGCCCGCGCGCTGGGCCTTTTGGACAAAGCAATTGAATTTCGTTTGCTTGATGTTCACCTCACAAGGCTTGCGGATATCGCGTTTACAAACGTGGAACCTCATGTGGACGGCGCGGGGCTTCCATCGGTCGAAAATTCTTCCGTGCCGCTTTTTGAAGTCAGGGACGTAGCCTTTCGATATTCGGAAAATCATCCCTTTCTTTTTAATTCCGTAAACCTGTCGTTGAAAAGCGGGGAAACCATAGCCGTTATCGGCCCGTCCGGATGCGGGAAATCGACGCTGCTCAAGGTGCTTGCAAGCCTGTATCAGCCGTCTCACGGCGAAATCAGGATGTATGACATGGAGATCGGAAAGGCCGGGCTTCAGAATTATAGAAGCGGGATCGGCGCGGTAATGCAGGACGACGGTTTGCTGACGGGATCCATTTCAGACAATATCTGTTTTTACGATCCCAGACCGGACAAGGAAGCGATCGAACGCGCCGCAAATCTGGCCGCGATTCATAAAGACATCGTTGCCATGCCGATGCAGTACGACACGCTGGTGGGGAATCTTGGCGTGGCGCTTTCCGGCGGCCAGATCCAAAGGATACTTCTGGCAAGGGCGATATACAAAAATCCCAAAATACTTTTTCTGGATGAAGCGACAAGCCATCTGGACGTTGAAAACGAGCGGCTGGTTAATGACGCCGTCAAGCGGTTAAAGATGGGACGCGTCATTGTGGCGCATCGTCCCGAGACGATAAAACTGGCCGATCAGGTATTTCAATTAACTCCGGGCGGACTGATCCCGGTTGTGCCGGATCAGCTGGATTTATACGAAGGCGATGTTTATGAATAGCGCGGCAATCGCAAAAGACATGGGAACGCCGGCGTCGCACTGGCGCGTTTCTGAAAATGCGGGCATTTTACCGGAAACACCGGCAAAACCGGTAAAATCTGAAGATTTCGCGATTGCCTCCGATGACGTTACAAGCATTGCCGGAATATTTTTTCGGGCAATAACGCTTTATCCGAAACGTCCGGCGCTGGTTGCCGGGGGACGAACCTGGTCATACGAAGAACTCGGCCGCGCCGTTTTGGCGGCCGCGTCCGGAATCAGGGAGCTTGTTCCCGCCGGGGGAGGCCGCATAGCGATCGTCGGCGGAAATCATCCCGCTTATATTCTTGCCTATTGGGGCGCGCAGTGCGCCGGCTGCTCCACTGTGGAAGCGGACGGAAATGAATCATTGCAAACACTGCTTGGCGTTTTAGGCGCAACGCGCCCGCGGTTTTTAGTGACGGACAGATCCGACCTGATATTGGCGGTGCAGGGGAACATCCCCGTGTGCTCATTTGAGAAATTCTGCGGCAAATCAGATAACGCGCCCGAAATGCCTGTCCTTCCTGAAGCGCCGATAAAAGACAGTTCGATAGAAGCCTCTATTGTATACACCTCCGGAACAACGTCCTCCGCAAAAGGAGTCGTTTTAAGCCAGGGAAATTTCTGTTTTATCGCCCGTGCCGTAGCGGATTATATGGGGCTGAACGAAACGGACAGATGCGCCCTGATACTGCCGCTTTGTCATACTTATGGAAAAAGCGTTTTACTTGGTGCGGCGGCGGCCGGAGCGGCGATTGTCATATTGGACGGCTTCGGCAATCAGCGGCGGTTCCTGTCGCGATTGACGACGGAGGGCTGCACCGTACTCTGCGCCGTGCCGTATCACCTCAACACGCTTGTGAAATCGGGCTGCCTGCCGCGGCTCAAATTTTCCCCGTTGAGAATTATCGCATCCTCGGCCGACAAGCTGCCGCCCGCGGTGATCGACAGCCTGACCGAAGCATTGCCTGAGGTTCGAATATTTTCAATGTACGGTCTGACGGAGGCGGCTACGCGAGTCTGTTATGTCCCTCCCGAAATGATCCACGCAAAAAAGGAATCCTGCGGACGTCCGCTTCCCCGTGTCGAACTCAAAATTGTAACGGAAGACGGCCGCGCCGCCGCCGCGTATGAAACGGGAGAAATAATATTGCGCGGCCCCAATGTTATGACCGGTTATCTGGGCGATCCCGATTTGACGGCGGAAACGATTGTCGATGGCTGGCTTAAAACGGGAGACATCGGGCATTTGGACGCCGATGGATTTCTTTACATCGACGGGCGGAAAAAAGACCTCATAAAATGCGCCGGGGAACGCATAAGCCCTTCTGAAATCGAAGAAATTCTCATGGAATATCCCGAAGTTGAAGGAGCCGCCGCCGTAGGCCGTCCCGATTCGCTGATGGGAGAGGTAATCCATGCTTACGTGGCGTCCCGCAATCCCTTGCTGAAAAAGGCCGACCTGCGCGAGCATTGCAGGGCAAGACTGCCTCATAACAAGGTTCCGTATGGATACACAATCGTCGAACGCCTGCCGGTGACGGGCACGGGCAAGATTAAGAAATTTTCTTTAGGGAAGCGCTGATTTTTTAAGAAAGGATGGCAGGAATTTGCAATACATGAAAAAAATACTGTCTTACGAACTTCTGACACATAAAGGCTCTCCTTTTGAGCTCAAGGACGCTGTTATTAATGGCATCCCGTGCAAAATATTTCCCCGCGGTCCTCAAACACTGCGAGATGTATTTATAAAATCCGCGGCTTTTGCCGATCGTGAATTCATCGTAAAAGGCGATACGCGGCTGACCTTCGGGCAGGCGTTCCGGCGCGCAAGCCATTTTGCGCGGAGCCTGCGGCAAAAATACGGCATTAAAAAGGGAAGCCGCGTCGCGCTTATGATGGAAACCGGCCCGGAATGGGCGGTTGTTTTCATGGCGTTATGTTTTGCGGGCGCGGCGCCCGTGGTCATACCGGCTGACGCGAAAAGACGCGCCGCGCTCAAGGCGCTTGAACTAACAAATTGTGAGCTGGCGGTTGCGGATATTTCTTCCGCCGAAAGAATTAATGCGCCCGGCATGAAGCTCCCTGTGGTTATTCCCATAATGAGCCGCCCGGACGCAATTTCGCGTATTGATTTTGGAAAATCGGCGGATTTTTCAATTTTTAATCTTGCTGACGCGCCCGTCGGCAAAAATGACGCGGATATAGGGGCGATATGTGAAACGGCGCCGGATGACGAAGCGTTGATTTCATTCACATCCGGAACGACCGGAAAGCCTAAGTGCGCGATGTTCAACCATCGCAATATAACGACAGGTTTGATGAATATGATGCTGGGCGGCCTCCGCATGAGTTTTTGCGCGGCAAAAGATCGGCTGAAACAGCATCACGACGCGCAGCCGTGTTCTCTTTTATTGTCGCCGTTTTCTCATGCCGGAGGGTATTCCCATCTAATGCTGATGTGTTATCTGGGCGGGAAAATTGTGCTGATGCCGGAATGGGACGCGCAAACCGCGGCGGCTTTAATCGAAAACGAGCGCGTCCGTTCATTGAGCGGATTGTCGCCGGTAATGGCAAAGAGTTTGCTGCGCGCCGACCGGTCAACGGATAGCTTGCGGTCTTTGACGCATATGAATATCTACGGCGTCGCCCTTCGCAGAAAATTTATTCGAGATCTGACGGACGGATTTCCTCGCATAAACCTTGGAACCGGCTATGGCATGACGGAAACTTGCGGCGCCGTCAGCGTGGTTTCCGGAATTGAGCTGCTTGGCAATCCCGAATTGAGCGGATTTGCGCTTCCGAGCGTGGATATAAAAATCGTCGGTCGTGACGGACGAGAAGCGGCGCGGGGAAATTATGGCGAAATATGGGTGCGCGGCGCGATGGT
>JAIRVC010000127.1 GCA_031254095.1 Acidobacteriota bacterium | reverse complement strand
ATGCAGGCCGCTTCTCCTTCCAACCTGACATTAACCGGGGATAACAACGTCAACAACCCCGCTCCCGCCACCGCTCTGGGCAATATGCCTACCAAGGTCGGCCATAGGGTGTTCCAGGCGAGACTACGCCTCAGCTTCTAGGAGGCAACCGCGCCGGGATAACCGGGCGTTAATATAAAGCAAGCCACGGGGCGCTTACAGAAATGTGAGTGCCCCGTTTTTTTACGCGGACAACTTTATATTTGGCCATTCCAAGAAATTCCGTAGTAAAATCAAACCCGACTGCGTGGCGGGAGCGGCTTCCCGAAGCTCTATGTCGAAAGGGAACCTCTAAAGGGAATGCTGATTAAGCGGCTGTACGGAATGAAAAGGAGATAGTTTATGAAACGAAGGGTTTTACTGACAAAATGCCTGCCGGCGGGCGCCGCCCTGCTGGCTTCCGGCGGTCTGGCGTCGCAGACGGGGTGCGGCACGGCGGGCGCGCAAAACCGGAAGATCACGGTGCTGAATCCCGCCATTACGGAAAAGTTTGCGGAAAGAACGCCGCTGGCGCCACGGCTGAATACGCTGGAAGGTAAAACCATTTACCTGGTGGACACAAATTACGAAGGCCTGGGACGCACGCCCGTAATGGAGGAAATGCAGGTTTGGTTCACCCGGAATATGCCCCAGGTAAAAACCGTGTTTAAACTCAAAAGCGGCAACTACGCGGCGGATGATCCCGCGTTATGGAAGGAGATCGCCGAGAATAAGGGGGATGGCGTCATTATCGGCGTCGCCGGTTGATGGGGCTGCCTTGCGGCCGTGAGCCGCTTTGCGGGAACGCTTGAAAAACAGTACGGTATTCCCACCGTATCCCTTGCGAATGAAAACGTCGTATCATACGGCATCGGCGCGCATTTTAAATACGGTACGGGAATGCCCGTCCGTTACGTCGGAATGCCATATCCGTTTACGGGCCTCAGTCAGGAAAGGCTGAAAAACTATCTCGACGATAAAGACAACATCAGCGGCAAGCCCATCATGCAAGCCGTGGTCGATAACTTTACAGAGCCGCTTACGGGGGAAGAACAGATGGCGGGCATTCTGCCGGAAGACGCGCCGGAACCCCGGTTCCTGCCGCCGGATACGGAAGATAATCTGCAGCGCCTGTTCAAAGACAGAGACTGGACGGATTTTAATCCGATTATCCTTCCGACGGAGGAAAGAGTCGCCGCGATGCTGAAAGGCACCAGCCACGCGCCGGATGAACTGGTAAAGGAAGCTTCCGGCACTTTCGGCACAAACCGGCCTTTCACCGTTGAAAACGTAGCAATAATCGCCGTGATGGCCGGAGCGAAACCCGAATACTTTCCCGTAATACTCGCTCTTGCCAGCCAGGTTCCTTACATGGACTCAACCACGTCCAACGCGAGCATGATATTGATCAACGGGCCGATCCGTAAAGAGATTGATGTGAATTCCGGCATCGGCGCGCTGGGCCCCGTGGCGGAAGCCAATTCCATCATAGGCCGCTCGATGAACCTGATTCACAGCATAATCCAGGGATATAAAGAAGGCGTGACCGGCTATTCCTCCCTCAGCAATCCGCTGCGTTACAACAATATGACGCTGGCGGAAAACGAGGATGAACTCCCGGAAGGCTGGCAGCCCTACCATGTGCTGATGGGACATAAACCGGAAGACAGCGTTTTGACCATTCTGACCGGCTGGAATTTTGTCAACTGCTCCGGTTCGGTTGTGGAGCATTATCCGCCGCAGTATCTGATGCGCGATTTTATGCGGGTGCTGGCGGCAACCGGGTCGGCGACATTTATTATGGATCCGTCCGTCGCCTACCAGCTTCGGAATACGCAGGGCTTTAAAACCAAGGCCGAGTTTGGCGAATGGCTTTCAAAGAACGCCGTGACGACCGCGGAAACGTACTGGGCTAATTCGATCACATCCGGCATGATGGGGCCGCTTGGCAAACAGGGGCTGGAACCCTACGCGAGCTGGCAGAAAGTTCCGGGAAACGCGCTGATCCATCATTATCCCAACGCGCAGAATATCCGGGCGATAGTGGCGGGAGGAAGCACGGCAAGCGTCTGGTTCGTAACCGATTTTATGGGGGGGCGAGGGGTCTCAATCGACGCCTGGCGATAAGGAAACGCTTAGTAATCAATAATATGCTTAGATTTTATACTGCAGGAGAATCTCACGGTAAAGGACTGATCGGATTTCTGGAGGGGCTTCCCGCCGGTCTTGAAATAGACCGCAAGCTGATCGACCGGCAATTATACCGGCGGCAGCTTGGTTACGGCCGTGGCGGGCGCATGGCGATCGAAAGCGATCATGTGGAAATCCTCTCCGGCGTGCGTCACGGCAGAACGCTGGGCAGCCCGGTTTCGTTTCTAATCGCCAATAAAGATTGGGAAAACTGGCGGATTTCCATGTCGTGCGATCCTGTGCCGGGCGATGCCGACCCGCGAAGCGTAACGCGCCCCCGGCCGGGGCACGCCGACCTGTCCGGCGCGCTGAAATATCAGGCGCGGGATATGCGCGACATTCTGGAGCGCGCCAGCGCCCGCGAAACGGCCGCCCGCGTGGCCGGCGGCGCGTTCGCGCGGATATTCCTGGAATATTTCGGCGCGCGCATCGTAAGTCACGTTCTGGCCGTTGGCAGCGAGCGCGTCGCCGTTGCGTATGAAGCGTTGCCGTTTGACGATATCGCAAACGCCGAAAATGAAGCCGCCGAAGCGTATTTGCGCTGCGCCGACTTGGCCGCCGCGGCGAGAATGATCGCCCTGATTGATGAAGCCGCAAGATCCGGGGATACGCTCGGAGGCGTTGTCGAAATAGCGGCCGACGGCATTCCGCCGGGACTCGGTTCGCATGTTCAGTGGGACAGGCGTCTTGACGGGCGGCTTGCCGGGGCGCTGATGAGCATTCCTTCCGTCAAGGCTGTGGAGATCGGCGACGGCGTCGCGGTGGCGGGAAAACCCGGATCCCTGGCGCATGACGCGATTTCGTATGACTCCGCCGCTCGGCGCTTCCGCCATGAAACCAACCGCGCCGGAGGAATGGAAGGAGGCGTCAGCAACGGCGAGGAGGTGCGCGCGCGCATTTACCTGAAACCGATTCCGACTTTGCGCAGACCGCTCGCGTCCGTGGATATCCGCTCGAAACAGGCTTTTGACGCCGCGGTTGAGCGGGGCGATGTCTGCGCCGTTCCGGCCGCCGGCGTTGTGGGCGAGGCCGTGCTTGCGCTCGAACTCTGCGG
>JAIRVC010000125.1 GCA_031254095.1 Acidobacteriota bacterium | reverse complement strand
CGCTGACCGCTGATCACTGACCGCATACAAAATGATTGACTGGCCCGTAGCCCTGACCCAGTCCGGGCGCGGACGCGATAGCCCGTGTTATAAATTCCTTTGCCGCCGCCACAGCGTCTTTTATTGAATTTCCCTTGGCGAGTTCGGCCGTAATACACGCTGAATAAACGCATCCTGTTCCGTGCGTGTGCCGCGTTTCAATGCGGGGCGAAGGCAGTAAAACCGTTTCGTTTTCAAAGCGGAGAAGATCGACGGCGTCTCCTTCGAAATGCCCTCCCTTTATCAAAGCGCCGCGCGCTCCAAGAGAAATGATTTTTTCCGCAGCCCTTTCCATTGACTCAGCATCGCGCACGGAAATCCCGGAAATCATGGCGGCTTCGGGCAAATTAGGCGTAACCAGATACGCGCGCGGCAACAGCGCTTCCGTCAGCGCTCTTTGCGCCGCTTCGGTCAAAAGCGCATGTCCGTGCTTGCTGATCATAACCGGATCCACAACCAGCGGAAATTTAAATCCCTCCGCCATGCGCGCAAGCGTCCGGACAATTTTTTCATCGCCTAGAGCGCCCGTTTTCGCCGCGCCGGGCGGTATGTCCTCAAGCGTTGCGCTCACCTGCGCTTCAACCAGTTCGGGCGTCATCACGTCAACCGCGCTCACCCGGCGGGTATTCTGCACCGTCAGAAGAGTTATGGCCGCCATGCCATATACTCCGCGCTGATGAAATGTTTTTAGATCCGCCTGTATTCCCGCGCCCCCGGAAGGATCGGAACCGGCTATGCTGAGAGCAACCGCAATTTTCATAAACAATAATTATGCCCGCGAAAAACGCAAATAACAGGGAATATTTCAGGGGTTTTGCAGAACGCGGGAGTCCAGCATATCCGACAAATGTTCTTTGTCGCGCGTTCCGTCCGAAAGGCAGCGTTCCCAGACAAGCCGGCTTTCCATGCACAGATACACGAAAACCGACCGGGATTCATTCCTGATCCAGTCAAACATCTTTCGGTACATTTCCTCGCGCAATGGCCGGAAATAACGGAGTTTGCCGTGATGGCCGGGAACAAACTCCCCGTAAGGCAGGCGCGATTCCGGGTGACGGCGGCGTATGGCTTCGCCGAGGCGCGGCGTGAACCTTAAAGCGCCAAGACTTATCCACGCGATGTTTTCCGGGTTGATCACGCTGAAAAGCTCTCGCACGATTTCGCGATAGTCTTCCTCCCAGCCCGGATAATAAACCAGCGGGTCAAAATGAAACCCCAGCCGGTATCCCCACTTCGCGCATTGCGCCGCCGCCGCGAGGCGGCCGTCAATCGTCGCGGAGAGTTTTTCCTCAGAGGCGCGGATTTTTTTTGAATTCAACGACCAGGAAACCACCGTATGGCCGCCGTGATTCAGTCCCTCAAGATTGGCTATCTCAACCGATTTAGTTTTCAATTCCAGAACGCCGTTCGGCAGCGCGGCAAAAAACGGGACGACGCGTTTTGTATAGCGCGTGATCGCGTCAAGCGCGAGCGAGTCGGCCAGTTCGCCCGTGCCTATGCGAAATACCCGGTTCGGCAGCGCTCGGAGCGCGCCGCCGATTTCGTCCATGTAATCTTCTATATTCGTCGCGACAATCAGCGCCGGATTCGTCAGATAGCCCTGCAAAACGCAGTAAGAACAGTCGAACCGGCAGTTCCATGCATAGCCGGCGATATAATAATTGCAGCACATCTCGGCGCCGCCGCCCTGGCAGGGCTTGAGGAATTTCCCCTTGTGCCGCGTAAGAAAAAGCGTGTCTTTAGAATGCGCTTCGGCCTCGTCCGAATGATTGCGCACAATTTTCGTCTCAACGCCGGAAAGCCTCGATAATATTTCCCCGGTTGCGGCATCGCGCAGGGAATCTTCGTGTACCAGCACTAGATTCGGGCGAAATTGTCCGCCTGGGGAACTCTGATTAATTGTCTGTGCGGATGAATCGCTCACTGTTTTTTCAGTATGTAATCATCCGCCAATATGCCGGTAATGAGTTTTCCTTCCATATCCAACTGAATCAGCCTGCCTTCGCCGACCTGATAATAAGGAGGAAGATCCGCCGCGTCCAGCTTGATCACGCCGCCGGCCATGTTCCATTCGAAGGTTCCCGCAACGGTAAATTCGTCGTTCCCACGATCAATGTAGCGGTAACGCACCTCGTAAGTAAAATCGTCTTTCAGGGTTATCGTTACGTTAATGCCCGGCCCCGATGCCGCCGGGATCACCCCGGCGTATACGCCAGCCCAATCCTGAATTTGTTTCGAACTTTGTTCCGTTCCGGCGGGCTGGCTTGACGCGCAGGCACAAAAAACAAGCGTAAACGCCGCGACCGCAAGCGTATAAAAGATTTTTTTCATGTTCATACATTTACTCCCACGGAATCTCCCGGTCAGGTAAACGCTGATAGATTGTCTGACAGGGTGATGCTTTCTTCCGCCGTTTGTTCTTTGTCATAGACCATATATCCGCATACGCCATTGTCGATAATATCCTTTTACAGGGGCGCGCGCTGACCGCGCCCCTGATTCCGTTTGTCGCGAGACGCAATAGTTCAAGCATCATGATGCGGCGAGCGAAGCATGGCTTCGCGCAAGATAGCATTCATGCGGGTTTGATACCCTTTGCCCTGGCTCTTGAGCCATGCCAGTACATCCGAATCAATACGCACGGACGCGTGCGTCTTTACCGGCTTAAAGAACGGATTCGGAACAACCCGCGCCCGAAACGTTTCGTCAAGCGGTGGAATATCGCTGTAGTCGATTTCACTATCAGGTTTTTCCGTCAATGCCTTGAGTTCTGCCCTGCGTTCTTCCGTCAGCGCCGGCAACTCGCTTCTCTTATATCTAACCATACTCATAATGTCTCCGCTCCTTTCGGCTTATGCGACGAGCGCTGATGATTCTTACTATCTCTGTGTCACCGTCCTCAAAGCGCACTGTGTGAGCTACCAATAGCAACAGACAGCCATCAACCATGCCAATAGTTTGCCAACGCTGCTCCCCGTCCTCTATGCGGTCTTGTTCAGATACGGAAAGCGGGTCGTCGAAAACCAACGCCGCTTCATCAAACCGGATGCCATGCTTGCGGTAGTTGAT
>JAIRVC010000087.1 GCA_031254095.1 Acidobacteriota bacterium | reverse complement strand
CACAGGTAAATCTTGAAGAAGTGGTTTGCCTCTATGACGACGACGTGATCAACCTTATCGAATGCGCGGGTTCGATGGAAGTTTTCAGGTTAAGGGATTTCCTGCTTCCAATGGTACGGCTGCGCGAAGCCCTGGAACGGACGGAAGTTTTCGACGCGGAGGCGCTGTCGGAAGTTACCGGGAAAAACGCGCGCGCGCGAAAAGAGTTGGCGGTCAAGCGCAAAGAAGCGGATGATGCCGGACATTATATGCACCTTTCTCTGAACTTCGCGGTGCTGCGCGCCGGCAATACGCGCTTCGGCCTGATTATTGACCGCATCATCGGCAGCGAGGAAATCGTGGTAAAACCCATGCATCGCGCCGTAAAAGATATTTCACTGTATTCCGGCGCGACGGTTCTTGGAGACGGTCAGGTGGCGATGATTCTTGACGCCATGGGACTGGCCCGCCATTACAACGTTCGGGACGTCGTCGACGGCAAGGAGGAAAAGAAAGCCATGACCGGACTCGAAGACGGCGAGATTCGCTCGCTGCTCCTTTTCTCCAATGGCGGCAACGAGCAGTTCGGCATTTCAATGCAGGACGTCAAGCGTATAGAGACCGTGGAAACTTCAAAGATAGAGCGCATCGGTTCCCAGGAATACGTTGCGCTCGACGGCGTTTCCACGCGCGTTGTCAGGCTGGAAGACATGCTCAATGTTCAGCCTTCTTCGCAGCCGGAAAATATGTTCTTCCTTATTCCGCAGCATGTCACCAGGCCCTACGGCCTGCTGGTTGAAAAACTGCTGGACAGCGGTCATTACGAGATCAATTTAAACCGCGAAAGCTACATTGCCGACGGAGTGGAAGGCACCGCTCTGATAAAGGACAGGATGACCATCCTTGTGAATCTCGAGCAGTTTATGGACATAATCGACGGCATGTGGTACGGGCAAACGGCGTAACGAGCGCGGCATATCGCGGGCGGCCCGCGATATGTCTTTTTGGATTCAATACGGTTCGCGGGCGGGCAGCCCGCGGCGTGTTCTTGATGGGCGGATAAAATGAGCGACAATGATTTGGACGGTTTGTTAAATCGTTCCGTGGTTCAGATGTGTACGTTCAGGATGGTTGATCGCCTGTTTGGCGTCGATATTCTGGACGTCAAGGAAGTAAATGAAAATGTCAACGTAACTCCTATTTACCATGCGCCGCCGGACGTGTGCGGATATATCAACATCCGGGGACAGATACTTTTGGTTGTTAATCTGCACGAAACATTCGGACTGGAGAAGCAAAAAACTGAACAAATCTCCGGCGGGAAAATAGTGGTTTTTAAGCAGTCCGTTGACGAGCCTTTCGGCATTCTGGTGGATGAAGTTTGCGACGTCGTTCCAATTGAGCCGAAACGTATTGTCGACCGGCGTTCATCGTCGGGCGATTCGGCGGAGGCGCGTGAATTGCGCCGCGTGCGCGACGCAATGGTTGTAGGCGTGTATCCGCTGGAAAAAGAACTTTTACTGATAGTAGACGCCAGGCGCATTCTTGACGCGGGCGGCAAAACCATTAAACCGGGAGAAGCTGCATGAAAGACATAAAAATGGGTGTAAAACTGTTGGGGTCATACCTCATTCTCGCCGCTATCGCGGCCGGCATGGGAATTTACCTGCGTAGCGACATAATATCGTTGAGCGCGACGGCCTCAGCAATATACGGTAAAGGCGCGATACCTCTCGCCGACCTTATCGATACAACGTCAGAACTCTATACGCTGCGCATGGCTGCCTATCGCCTGGGGATGGTCGAAAACCAGAATTCCGACGCCCGCCGCGAGATATTGAGGGATATCGACACTTTTACCGCGAATGTAAAAGATGGCGTGGAAGTACAGCGTAAGCTCGTGGTGTCCGACGAAGGCAAAAGAGCGCTTGATAAATATGTAAGCGAAGGAGATAAATACGTAGCAAGGCTAAAGACTTTTGCCGCCGACCTTGACGCCGGAAGAGTGCCGCCGGTAATACCGCAGGATCTTGCCGATATGGGGAATGCGATCAGGATCGCGTCGGATGAGTTCATCAAAGTCAAGAAAGACGTTGTCACTGCAATGGACGATGAGGGCAACCAGCGCGAAGCCAGCGCCAGAACCAACAGTATAATTTTGATTTTATTGGTGGCCGCGCTTGCGGTGATTTGCGGCGTATTTATGACGCGTTCAATTACAACGCCGATCGGCGCGCTTGTGGAAGGGTTCAAAAAAGCTTCAAACGGCGACATGACGGTACGCTCAGGTCTGGATCAGAGAGACGAAATCGGTCAGGTCGGGCGCACCGCCGACGAATTTTTCAGCAAAATGCAGGGGATAATTAAAGAGCTTCGCATGCATTCGGATACGCTTGCGGGCGCGTCGGAAGAACTTTCGGCTGTATCGCGCGAACTTGCGTCGGCCTCCGAGGAAACGGTCAGCCAGGCTAATACCGTCGCGAGCACTACGGAGGAAATGGCGGTCAACATCAATACCATGGCTAGCGGCGCGGAAGAAGCCAGCGTGAGTACCGGCGAAGTCGCCAGCGCGGCTGAAGAGATGAGCGTAAACATGGACACCATCGCGGCGGCGGTGGAAGAAATGAGCATGAGCATTTCCCAGATAGCGTCGAACGCGGGCGAAGCGCATAGTGTCGCGGATGAAGCCAGGGGAAAGGCCGATGAGGCCACATCCGTCATGAGTAAGCTCGGTACGGCGGCCAAGGAAATCGGGCACGTCACCGACGTTATTAAAAAGATAGCCGACAAAACCAACCTTCTGGCGCTGAACGCCACCATTGAAGCCGCCAGCGCGGGCGAAGCGGGCAAAGGCTTCGCCGTTGTCGCGGGCGAAATCAAGGAACTGGCAAACCAGAGCGCGCAGAGCGCCGACGACATCGCCCGCCGCATTGACGGCATTCAGCAGGGAACCAGCAGCGCGGTTGACGTAATCACGGCGGTGGCCTTGATTATACAGAAGATAAACAGTTCCGTTGATATCATAACAAACAACGTGAGCGAGCAGAGCAGGGCTGTCAATGAAATATCCTCCAACGTGGCGCAGGCTTCGACGGGCGCGAAAAGAGTCGCGTCGTCTATTGGAGAGGTGGCCAACGGCGCGAACGACGTGAGCCGCAACGCGGGCGAAGCGGCCAAGGGCGCAACTCATGTCGCTTCCAACGTGAGCTCCATGAGCGCGGTTGCGCGTGAATCGGCGCAGGGCGCGGGTCAGGTGAACCAGTCATCGGTGGATCTTGCCCGCATGGCGACCGAATTAAAGGGAATCGTAAACCAGTTTAAGACATAAAGGTAAGAGATGGATCAACAGGTAAGGGTTCTTGTTGTTGACGACTCAAGGGTTTTTCGAAGCATACTGGAAAAGATATTATCCTCGATTCCAGATGTGCAGGTAGTCGGCGGCGTCGGAAAAGGATTGGACGCGCTGGAGTTTCTCCGGATGCGAACGGTCGATCTTGTGACCCTTGACGTCGAAATGCCGGACATGAACGGCATGGAAACGCTTCAGAAAATGATTGCGGAAAAAGCGTCATTCAAAGCCATGCCTGATGTGCTTATGATAAGTTCTCTTACGCGCACGGGATCGGATATTACGCTTAAAGCGCTGGAACTTGGGGCCTTTGACTTTATCGCGAAACCCGGCGCAAACATGCAGAACGCCCAGGAGCATCTGGAGCGGATGCTTCGAAACGCGGTAAACACATGGAAAACCAGGCAGGCTCTCGGCAGAGCCAGGACGGCGGCGCCCACGGTTACGGGCGCCGCGGCGCCCGCCCGCGCTCCCGCGAGCGCCTCGTATTCTCTGGCGTCCCAGGTGCCGCATACTAAGCCGATAATGGCCATAGTACTGGGCGTTTCAACCGGCGGGCCCAAGTCGCTGGCCGAGATGCTTCCCAAGTTATGCGCGTCTACCGACCTGCCCATACTCATGGTTCAGCATATGCCGCCGAATTTTACAAAATCTCTTGCCGACAGCCTGGCGGTCAAGTGCAAGCACGCGGTGGTTGAAGGTGAACCCGGAATGGTTGTAAAATCCAGACATGTTTATATCGCCCCCGGCGGCAATCATATGACTGTGCGAACCCGTGGAGCGGATTTTGTTTTGGATACCAATCAGGACCCTCCTGAAAACGGCTGCCGTCCCAGCGTTGACGTCTTGTTTCGTTCGGCTGCAAAGGCGTATCCTAATGATTCTCTCGTTGGTATTATCTTGACGGGAATGGGCAACGACGGCACGCCGTCCCTGCCCGAGATGAAAAAAAAGAGCGCCTATTTAATTGCGCAGGACGAGGAATCGTCGGTTGTTTACGGTATGCCGAGAGCCGCTGCGGCCACCGGCCTTTTAGACAAAGTTGCTTCCCTTACGAATATTCCGGAAGCCGTGCTGGAAAGAATTAATATGGTGAAAAGATGAACGCTGCCGAATATAAAGCAATTACTGATTATGTATTCCACTCCTGTGGAATTGTTCTTGGCGACGACAAGGAATATCTTGTAAAACAGCGCCTCGCGCCGGTGCTTCCCTTGTTGGGATACAAGGATTTGTCTGAACTTGCCCAGGCATTAATGAGGGGAGCCGTGAGTTTTGTCATACGCGAAAAAGTGGTGAACGCTATGACAACGAACGAAACGTCATGGTTTCGGGACGGGCATCCCTTTGACACCTTCCGCGACAAAATCCTGCCGGATTTGTTCGCGCTTGTGCGCGACCGAAAGAATCGGCAGTGGCAGCGCAGGGGACCGAAAGTCAGCATCTGGAGCGTCGCCGCCTCAACGGGGCAGGAAGCTTACTCCATAGGCATATTGATTGCCGACGCGATCAGGTTAAAGGGCATGGGTACGGTGCTCATGGAAGATTTCGGGATTCTGGGCACCGACATTTCATCAGACGTGCTGTCAAAGGCGATGCAGGGCAAGTATTCAATTATAGACATAGGGCGCGGTCTTCCGCGCGCTATGTGCGACCGCTATTTTACCCTGAACGGGGACAGCTACTACGTAAATGAAGAAATACGCAAATTGATGGATTTCAAATTGTTAAATATCCAGGAGCCCTTCACGCAGGTCGGCGGATTTGACGTAATTTTTTGCCGGAACCTTTTGATTTACTTCACAAACGAAGCAAAAAAGAAAATCCTGTCCCAGTTCTTCCAGATTTTAGCGCCCAACGGCTACCTTATGCTTGGTTCGGCGGAAAACATATACAGCCTGAATGACGATTTCAAAACTGAGCGTTACGGGGCGACCACGCTTTACAGAAAACCGTAGGGACGCCTTGCGGCATCCTTGCGGTAGTGGTCAGTAGTCAGCGATCAGTACGGGCGGCCGTAGTGGCCGCCCGTGGCATATGGGCATTAAAGCGCTATGCGCCCATTAATTTCCGGGCGGACACAACGGCAGATACCAAAAGCGCCGCAAAGGTATTTTTTATGCCTTTTTGTTACTTCCCTCGCATCTGATCATTAATCACTGATTGCTGACAACTTTTTAGTATTGGTTCCGCGCAAAACCACGATATGAGTATTTTCCCTTTCGGGAAAAAGAAAGGATCGGCTTATGGCAAATGTTGTGGTAAAAGTGCTCAAGGTCGTCGATCGCGATCGCTGCATCGGCTGTTTCAGTTGCATGTACGCGTGTTCGCGAATTTTACGGCGGCACGGGGGAACCAATAAATCAGCGCTGCGAATAAAGTATTACACGGGCGTTGAAGGAGCTTTTTCATTGCGGGTGTGTTCACGGTGCGAAACGCCCGACTGCGCTGCCGTCTGTACGGAAGGAGCGCTTTTTGCCGCGCGCGGCGGCGGAGTGCGTTTGAAGGCGAATCTGTGTACGCACTGCCGCAAATGCGTCAGCGCGTGCGGCATCTCCGCGCTGCAATGGGATGAAGCCGAAGAACTTCCCATACCCTGCATACAGTGCGGACAATGCGCTAAATATTGCCCGAACGGAGTTCTTGCTCTTGTTGACCGGCCAGTCAGTGGAACCGGCGACGCCGCGGGCGGCGCTCTTTCCGGCGAAACCGAAAAAAACACTACAGCGGAGACACGGGCATGAAACAGGGAAACATCCTTCACATTGACTTGACCAGCCAAACATTTAATGTCGAACGCGACGAAGAACTCTTTGAGCGCTTTATGGGCGGCACCGCCGCCGGCACGGAACTTCTTTTCAAGTATGGGCGTCCCAAAGACGATCCGTATATTCCGGAAGCGCCGATAATTTTCGCGATAGGGCCTTTTAATTCTCTCTATCCCGTCGCAACGAAAACCGTCGCTCTTTTCAAATCTCCCCAATCCGGCGAACTCGGGGAATCGCACGCGGGCGGCCGTTTTTCGATGGCGCTGCGCGAAGCCGGGATCGACGCGATGGTAATTACCGGCCGGTCCGAACGGCCGACATATCTCGCCATCGACAATCACAAGGTTGCTTTCAAATCGGCCGCAACTTTCTGGGGCAGCAGCTCGACATCTTGCGAACGCATTCTGCGCGAGGCGGAAACGGTAAATGGCCGCAAACTTTCCATTGTGCGCATAGGCCCCGCCGGAGAACGCCGGTCGCCGCTGGCCTGCGCGGTTGTTGACAGCTCGCGCCACTTCGGGCGCACCGGTCTTGGCGGCGTTATGGGAAGCAAAAATCTCAAAGCCGTAGTAGTCAGCGGCAACGGAGGCTGGGAGTTTGAAAAGGCCGAAATGAAGGCTTACAACGAAGTTTACGACGTGTTTTACGATCGCGTGGTGCGCTCCAAGGATATGGCAAAGTACCACGATGTCGGCACCTCCATAAACATCAAGCCGCTTTCGATGCTGAACGGACTACCGACGCGGAATTTTTCCCAGGGAAGCTTTGAAAGCGCCGACAAGGTATCCGGCGAAACGTTCGCTAGAGATCATCTCGCGCAGCATATCGGCTGCGTTCACTGTCAGTGCGGCTGCATCCACATGGCTACGCTGCGCGAAGAGTTTCAGCAGTGGCATTACGCCACGTCAAAAGTCTCGTATGACTACGAACTGATATACGCCCTTGGAACCTCTCTCTCCGTTTCGTCGCCGCAGGACATCCTGCGCATGATTCTTGAAGTGGAGCGTCAGGGCTGGGACGTCATCAGCATGGGAATTACGCTCGCATGGGCATCGGAAGCTTATGTCAACGGCGTTATCACCGATAAAGACACCGGCGGACTGGCGCTTAATTTCGGCAATACCGAGAGTTATCTCGAAATGATGCGGCGCTGCGCCGCGGGCGAGGAATTTTTCCGCGATCTCGAACTGGGATGCGCCAAATGCAGTGAAAAATGGGGCGGGAAGGATTTCGCCATTCACTACGGCGGCGTGGAACCGGCGGGATACATGACGGGCGAGAATTTCACGGTTTCCTCGCTGCTCGGAGTCAGGCATTCGCATCTGGACGACCTGGGCTACAGCATAGACCAGAAGATACTGACCAAGCCTATGCCTGTCGAGGAACAGGTTTCCACGCAGGTGAAGGAGGCTCAGTGGCGAATGATTCTGAATTCACTGGCCATTTGTCTTTTCGCACGCGGCGTTTACGACATGGATATAGTAGTGAAAGGTCTTAACGCGCTCTCGCTCGACTGGACGAAGGAGAAGATCGACGAACTCGGCGTGAACATGCTGCGGCGTAAAAACGAATGGCGGCGGCTCTGCGGATTCGACCCGGATAAGCTTGCTATTCCGCCAAAAATGCTGCGCGTGCGTTCCGCCAACGGACGAATGAGCGAAGAATCGCTGCGATACAGAATGAAACTCTATCGGGAATACTCGGGAATCGGGTAAGCTGGACAGGATTTAGAACCACGGAGGAGTGTAAAAGATGAACATGCTCAAAAGAACAAAAATAGTCGCTACGATCGGCCCGGCCTCGGACAGTTCTGAAACAATCCAGGCCCTTATTGAAGCGGGTGCCAACGTCTTCCGCCTCAATTTTTCTCATTCAGATCCCGAAGCCGCGCGGGCGATGGTCGAACGTA
>JAIRVC010000064.1 GCA_031254095.1 Acidobacteriota bacterium | reverse complement strand
ACATAAACGCTTCCGATAAAGCGGCGCTATTCATCCGCTTCTGCAACGCCTTTAACATCCCGCTGGTCACTTTTGTGGATGTTCCGGGCTTCCTGCCAGGCGTGCAGCAGGAATACGGCGGCATCATCCGCCACGGCGCGAAAATGCTGTTCGCGTATTCCGCGGCGACGGTGCCGAAAATCACCGTCGTTTTGCGCAAAAGTTACGGCGGCGCGTACCTTGCGATGTGCAGCAAGGATCTGGGCGCGGATCGCGCCTATGCCTGGCCCACGGCTGAAATCGCGGTTATGGGCGCGGAAAGCGCCGCTGAAATCGTCTTCCGCAAGGAAATCGCGGAAGCGGAGGACAAGGCCGCAAAGCGTATAGAACTTATCGCCAAATACCGCGACGCTTTCTCCAACCCTTATGTAGCCGCAGGCCGCCGGCTGGTGGATTCGGTAATTGAACCGGCCATGACGCGGCGTCACATTGCGCGGGCGCTCGAATATCTGCACACCAAACGTGAATTGAGGCCGGCTAAAAAGCACGGTCTGATTCCGCTGTAGAATCGAGGCGAAACCATGACGCAAAACGTAAAAACAAAAGACCTGCCGGCGCTTCTGGAAAAAATGCAGGCGCAGCTTGAAGCCCTCGCCGAGCGCGTGACGCGGCTTGAAGCGGGTTTAAAAACCCAGCCCCCGGCCGCTTCCGCCGTCGCGGAAAGTCCGAAACCGGCGGCGCCGTCCGCGCCCGCGAAACAGGAGATTACGGAAGAAGAAATTCTGGCTATTTCCGCGGCCCTGGGCGCGTACCTTGGAGTCCGGGTGCATATCCGGCAGGTGCGGCTGCTTAGTTCATCGGCATGGGCGCAGCAGGGGCGCGTGCTGATTCATGCCCATATTCCATACACACATTAATATTAGGAGAAGCCGTGAGACTGAATGTAAAAATTGATGGAAAACTCTATGAGGTGGACGTTGAGGCCGTCGAACCGGAATCCGCAATCCCTCAGACCCGTTTCTTTGTAACGGGAAAACCCACGGTTCGCGCGGCCGCGCCGGTCGCGGCCGCTCCGCAGGCGGCAGCCGCATCGGCGGATGAAAGCAAGGTCTGCCGCAGTCCCGTATCCGGCATCGTCATCAAGATATCGGCAAAGGAAGGACAAAGCCTCCAGTCCGGCGAAACGGTTATGGTGCTTGAGGCAATGAAAATGGAAACGAATATTACAGCGCCCGGCGCGGTTAAAATCGCGAAACTTCTTGCAAAGGAAGGCGACAGCGTTCAGTCCGGTCAGGTGCTGGCGGAGTTTGAATAAATGAATTCTGAACTGGAACAAATACCCGGATTTTTATTTTTTGATCATATCGCCGTCGCGGTCAGGCCCGGAGAACTGGAAAATCATGTCGCGGCCTACAAGACGATGGGATTTACGGAACTGCATCGGGAGGAAATTCTCGGCAGGGATCAGGTGCGTGAAGTCCTGCTGCGCGTCGGCGACGGGCCGAATCTTTTGCAGCTTATCGAACCGCTGAACGACGCCTCTCCCGTGACAAAGCAGATTGAGAAAAACGGCGGACGCGGCGGTTTTGTACACATGGCCCTGCGCGTCAAAAATATCCAAAAAGCCTACGATTATCTGAAGCAAAACGGCTTCAAACTTGTGGAAGACGCTCCGCGCCCGGGCTCGCGCGGCACGACGGTTTTTTTCGTTCATCCAAAGACAACGGAAAACGCCGCCTTCGGGTTTTTGATCGAAGTAGTCGAGGAGGGAACGCCTCATGCCTGACGCCGAAAAGAAACTGAATATCGCCGCGGATTTTCCCGCCGTCTCCACGGAAGAATGGGAAGCGGTAATAGCAAAAGACCTGAAGGGCGCGGATTATGAAAAAAAGCTGGCGTGGCGCACGGAGGAAGGTTTTTCCGCGCGGCCGTATTACCGCGGTGAAAATCTCGCCGGCATAAAAACCCAACTCGAACATCGCCGCGAAAACCGGGGCTGGGAAATCCGCGAACAATTCCAGCCTTCGGCGGACGCCATACGCGCCGACCTTCTGCATGAAGCCGGGGCGACGGCCGTTGAGGAATTAGGCTGCGCCATCGCCGCGGGCGTGGAGCGCCTCTCGGAACTCGCTGAAAAGAAATCCGTGGATGCCGCGGCAGGCGAAGTCGAATTCGTCTTTGCCGCCGGGCCGAGTTATTTTATCGAAATCGCCAAACTGCGCGCCGCGCGCCTTCTGTGGGCGCAGGCCGCCACCGCTTTCGGCGCGATAACCCCCGCCGCCGCGCGCGTTATCGCGCGAACGCCGGCGCGAAACAAGAGCGTTTACGACCGCTGCACCAATCTGCTGCGCGCGGCGACGGAATCGCTTTCGGCTGTCGTCGGCGGTTGCGACGCGCTTTATGTTGAGCCGTTCGGTTTTGACGACCACGTTGCCGTAAACATTCAGCGCATATTGAAAGAAGAATCGAATATTGACGCCGTAGCCGATCCCGCCGGTGGATCCTATTACATAGAAACGCTCACGGACTCAATCGCGCGCGAGGCATGGAAGTTTTTTCAGCAGGTCGAGGCCGAAGGAGGATTTACCCGCGCCAAAGCTTCCGGTTTCATCGACAACGCGCTTGAAGCTTCGCGCGAAGCCCGCGCCAAAGCCCTGTCCAGCCGCCGCAAAACGCTGGTCGGCGTGAACAACTATCCGAATCTGATGGAACGGGAATCGGAAATGCGGCCGCCGACGGAAGGTTACAGAATCGCGGAACCATTTGAAAAAATCCGGCGGCGCCCGATCGACAACGCCAACAAGGCCAGGCGTTATCCCAGAGTTCTGCTGCTGACGCGCGGCGACGTAAAAATGAGAGGGGCGCGTTCAAACTTCGCCCTCAATTTCTTCGGCTGCGCCGCTTTTGAAATCGAAACCTCCGATCAGTACGCGGACACGGATGCCGACCTGATTGTTCTTTGCAGCTCCGATCCGGAATATCTGGAGTTCGCCCGTGAGGTCTGCCCAAGGGTCAGCGTTCCCGTACTTGTAGCGGGCAATCCCAAGGAACAGATCGAGGCGCTTGAGGAGGCCGGAGTCAAAGGGTTTGTCCACATGCTCTCCGACGCGGCGGCGACTCTGACCGATTGGCAGGACAAAATTGGACTGGAATAAGGGAGCATCTAAAACTCCAAACTCTGCGTTACTTGGCCGATCCAAAATGCTCATTTACGTAAATGTAAACTCCGCTTTTGTCACGGTCGCAAACCTTGATTTTGGAGTGTTTAGAGGTTCCAATAATGAGGAGTGGGTAATGAAACCGGATTTTACGAAAATAGATTACAAGTTAAGCCCACAGGCATTGTCCGCCAAAGCGCCGGAGGGCGAGGCATGGCTGACGGCCGAGGGCATTTCCGTCAAATCTCTTTACACGGCGGAAGACCTCGCCGGCATGGAGCATCTTGAATACGCCGCGGGGCTGCCGCCTTTTCTGCGCGGGCCGTATTCGACCATGTACTGTATGCAGCCATGGACGATCCGGCAGTACGCCGGATTTTCAACCGCCGAGGAATCAAACGCTTTTTACCGGCGCAATCTGGCCGCCGGACAGAAAGGTTTGTCTGTAGCGTTTGACCTTGCCACGCATCGCGGCTACGACTCGGACAACGAGCGCGTAATCGGCGACGTGGGAAAAGCGGGCGTAGCCATTGATTCGGTCGAAGATATGAAAATCCTTTTCGACCAGATTCCGCTTGGACAGATGTCCGTGTCGATGACCATGAACGGCGCGGTGCTGCCGATCCTGGCGCTGTTCGTCGCCGCCGCCGAGGAACAGGGCGTTCCGCCGGAGAAACTCTCAGGCACCATTCAGAACGACATTCTGAAAGAGTTCATGGTGCGCAACACCTATATCTATCCGCCGACGCCCTCGATGCGGATCATTTCCGACATCTTCGCT
>JAIRVC010000054.1 GCA_031254095.1 Acidobacteriota bacterium | reverse complement strand
ATCGGCATCGTCCCAGGAAAAATCAGACCGCAGACCTGCACTCCAAAGCAGAAAACAAAGGATGGAAACAAGAGGCACATATCGATATAAAAACAGCTTTTTTCCGGGAGAAAAGAAATAGACCAGATTTTTAATAATAATGCTATTAATCCTCACAATGCGGAATCCTCTGCTTGTTCGTACTTTTGTAAAGAGCCCAGGGAAACACTGATCAATTGCCAAGTGGGCGAATTGCCAAATTGTTTACGGCGGCGCGGTGATTGCAACCTCAAACATATTATAAATATATGCCTCGGCTCCCACGCTCCGTGCGCCTCGCGCTTCACTTCACGCGGACAATTAACCAGCGCTTCCTTAGGTTTTGTAATTACCTCTTCGGTTTAATTATCTGCGTGACGCGCCGAATTCATAACCAACCGAAAACGCAAGTTTCGCGCGGCGAATAGAATTTTTGTCTGTTTTCCATTCGTCGTTCGAATATTTGAATTTTGTTTTACCAAAGTCGGTAAGATAGCGAGCATCAAAAAACAATCTTCCCGGTCCGGCGGCAAATCCATAATCAGCGCCAACGGTCAAACCCATCAAAGGGTCTTTTGTATTGTCTTTATAATACTTCATATCTTCATCAGATGCGTTTTTGGATGTTTTGTTGCCTTTTTCCTTTGTTGTAGTTTTGCCAGCTCCATAATTTACCGAAAAATGAGGGCCGGCAAAAATACTCAATTTTCTTTCAAAAAGAGTAACTTTAGCCAAAACAGGAATCACCATAGCTTTTTTGCTGAGGGTATAGTAATCACCATTTTTCTCGTATTCGTTATCGCTTCCCGTGTATTTGTAGCCACCATAACCATAGCTGGTGAAAAGCAATTCTGTTTGAAGCGCAAAAGCATCCGCCAGTTGAATGCCCACGAAAGGAGCAATATCGAAAGAGCCCCCGCCGCTTTTCCATTTGTAATCTTTGCCCCACTCTTTCAAGTCTTCTGATGCACTGTCGCTGGCGGGAGTCGTGCCGAAACCAAGTCCCCCGCGAAGTCCGAAATAAACACTGTTGTCCTGCGCAAGCGCGGGTACGCTAACAAACATCAACGCAATTAGCGCCGTCAAAAACCTTTTCGTAACCATTGATTAATCATCTCCTTGTGGAAAAAGTTAAAGCTGCTCATTTTCCCGACAGAATACTTATTCCGTCGGGTTCGGCCGCGAAGCGCGGCAACAACGGCGTTTCTTCTGGGCGAGAAAAATAAATGTGGTTTTGGGGTAACAATTTGCAGTTTATTGCCGATAATAATCTGGGTGTTGTGCGTTTTCCGACGGAATAAGTATTCCGTCGGAAATCCTCGCGCCAGGCCCAATCCGTTAATAAGCCGCCTGTGTTCTTCGCCGCTCTCCATTGTGTAAATGCGCGTTGTGTTCACGCTGGAATGACCCAAAACATCGGCAAGCCGTATAACGTCCCTGTATTTGCCGTAAAACTCGCGGGCAAACAAATGGCGTAGATTATGAGGATATGCTTTTTCCGGCGGAACATTCGCCGCCTCGCAGAGTTTTTTCATCCTAGCCCAAACGTCACGGCGGTCTATGGATTTTCCCGATCGTCCTATGAAGATGCTGCCCGATACGATGCCATGTTTTTTGGCGTAATTAACCAGCGCGGTTTGCAGTTGTCCGGGCAGAAACACTGTGCGGGTTTTGCCCTTGTTTGTTATAACCGCGTATCCCGTCCGCGCCGCTTCCACCGTTATCCGGAAAAGTTCGGATACGCGAATGCCTGTTGAGCAGATAGTCTGCAAAATCAGATTCATGCGAGTGTCGCCTTTTGATTTAGCCGCTTCTAAAAGCCGTTCATATTCCGCCTTGGTTAATTCCTTTTCCTCCGGCCGGAAGGTCTGACGCTGGATTTTTAGCGGTTTTAAGCGTATGTCCATTTTCATGAAAACAAAGAAAGCGTTCAGCGCCGCAATAGCCGCGTTAACGCTCGCGGCCTTGCGGGTTTCCATGAGGCGGCGTTTATAAAGCGCGGCGTTTTTTCCTGAAACCGCTTCGCCATTGATCCAAATGGCGAAAGCCTGCGCGTCATGCCGGTATTTATCAACGGTAGCCGCCGCTTTTTCCTTGCCTTTGAGCCATTCCTCAAACGCGGTCAGATTCCCTTCGGTGATAACAGTCTGTTTTCTGATTTTCATATTCGCTTTCTCTGTCCGGAACTGATATGTCATGTGCCCTAAATCACGATATGGCATTTTTAATGCGCTCGCCCGGTGTTTTCCTGAAATCGGCGGACGCCACATCAGAATCTCTGTGATATAATTATTGTTTTTCGATTTTCGAGGAGAAGCATGTGACCATGGAACTGAAAAATACCCTGAATCTGCCAAATACTTCTTTCAGCATGAAGGCCAATCTGCCGCAGCGCGAACCGGAAATGCTGCGGCGCTGGGAGGAAATGGACGTTTACGGAAAAATCCGCGCGGCGCGCGTCGGCGCTCCGACATACGTCCTGCACGATGGCCCGCCCTACGCCAACGGCATGATTCACATGGGAACCGCGATCAACAAGATCATCAAGGACATTATTGTAAAGTCCCGATCCATGATGGGGTTCAATGCGCCATATCTTCCCGGCTGGGATTGTCACGGCCTGCCGATTGAAATCAAGGTAGAGGAAAAACTTGGCGAAAAAAAGGCCGGAATGACAAAGGCCGCCATCCGGCGTGAATGCCGCAAATACGCCGAAAAATTTATTGAGATTCAACGGCAGGGCTTTAAGCGGCTGGAGGTTTTTGGCGAGTGGAACGACCCGTATCTGACCATGAGCTACGGCTATGAGGCGGATATTACCCGCGCCTTTGGCGGCTGCGTCGAAAAGGGTCTTGTATATAAAGGACAAAAGCCCGTACACTGGTGCGCCTCCTGCCAGACGGCGCTTGCCGAAGCGGAAGTCGAATACGAACCGCATACAAGCCCGTCCGTTTACGTCGCGTTTCCTGTGGCGTCCGACCTTTCAGTCATTGATTCAAAGCTTGCGGGAAAGGACTGGTCGGTGGTTATCTGGACGACGACGCCGTGGACGCTCCCCGCAAACCTTGCGATCGCCCTGCATCCCGAATACGAGTATTCCGCAGTACGCGCCGGAGGCAAAGGTTACATAGTGGCGACGGAGATGCTTGCGCCGGTAACCGCGAAACTCGACTGGGACGCGCCGGAAGAAATCGCGCGTTTTAAGGGAACGGCTCTTGAGGGCCGCAAGGCGCGGCATCCGTTCATAGACCGCGAGTCTCTTATTTTAACGGCGCAATACGTTACGCTTGAAGCCGGAACGGGCTGCGTTCATACCGCTCCGGGACATGGCTACGACGATTACGTCACCGGCATCAATCATAAACTCAACATTTACTGCCCGGTGGACGGCGCCGGACGCTTCATGAAAAACGTCGAACATTTTGCCGGCGACCGGGTGTTTGAGGCAAATCCCAAAATAGTGGAACTCATGCGCTCAAACGGCGCGCTTCTTCATAGTGAAAATTTTGAACATTCCTATCCGCATTGCTGGCGCTGCCATAATCCTATTATTTTCCGCGCGACGCCGCAGTGGTTCATCGCGATGGACAAGGGAAACCTGCGCGAAACCACGCTGGAAGCGATCAAAAAAGTTCGCTGGATTCCCGCCTGGGGCGAAGAGCGCATTCGCAATATGGTCAAGGACAGGCCGGACTGGTGCATTTCCCGCCAGCGTGACTGGGGTGTGCCAATTACGGCGTTCTACTGCAAAGACTGCGGCGAAACTCTGCTTGATAAAAAACTGATCGACCATGTCGCCGGTATTTTTGAAAAAGAAGGCGCGGACGCCTGGTATCTGCGTCCGCCCGCCGAGCTTATGCCGGAAGGGACGATCTGCCCGAAATGCGGCGGGAAAAACTTCGAGCAGGATTTCGACATCTTAGACGTCTGGTTCGATTCCGGCAGCAGCCATATAGCGGCGCTTGGAAAACGCGACGACATGCCTTGGCCGGCCGATCTTTACCTTGAAGGCGGCGATCAGTACAGGGGCTGGTTCCAGAGTTCTCTTTTGATCTCAACGGCGCTGACGGGGCAGGCGCCCTACCGCGCCACGCTTACGCACGGCTGGACGCTGGATGAAAAAGGCCGCGCCATGTCAAAATCAAAGGGAATCGGTTTCGATCCCAACGACATGGTCAAGGCGCGCGGCGCGGAGATCGCGCGGCTTTTAGTGAGCTCGGTCAGCTATGTCGAAGACGTGCGCATCTTTGACGAGCTTCTCGACAGGCTTGGCGAGGCGTATCGCAAGATTCGCAACACCTGCCGCTTTATTCTGGGAAATCTCGGAAATCAGCAGGACGCCGCGCATCCGCGTTTTAATCCCGATACCGACCGCGTCCCATATGATGAAATGCTGGAGATCGACCGCTGGGCGGTTTCCAGAACGGAACGCCTTACGCGGGAATGCGTCAAGGGATACGAAGATTATCAGTTCCACCGGGTTTATGGCGCGCTTTACAATTTCTGCACCGTCGATATGTCGGCGTTCTATCTCGACATTCTGAAAGACCGGCTTTATACGGCCGCAACGCATTCTCCGGCGCGGCGCTCCGCGCAGACGGCGCTGTGGACGATTCTCGACGCGCTGATACGGCTGCTCGCGCCCGTGCTTTCCTTCACAAGCGAGGAGGTTTACACCGCGATGCATGAGGGGCTGCCGGCGGCGGGCAAGGCGGAATCCGTGCATACGCTGCTTTTCCCCGAAGCGCCCGCGCGTCCAGAAGCAGAATCGCTTCTGGCTGAATGGGAAAAAATCCGGCTCGCTAGGGAACCCGTTTTGAAGGCGCTTGAGGAAGTGCGAAAAAGCGGCGCGATAGGAAATTCGCTCGAAGCCGGGGTTCGCATCCGCGCGTCGGAGGAAAACGCGTCGGCGCTTCTGCGTCATAAGGATGACCTGCGCTATATCTTCATAGTGTCGCAGGCGGAAATCGCCGTGGACGCCGGGGCGAAAGACGGTCTTGAAATTGAGGTCACAAAAGCCGCCGGCGCGAAATGCGAACGCTGCTGGAATTACAGCCCGGCAGTCGGCGCGGACGCGGAATTTCCGACGCTCTGCGAACGCTGCGCTCCTGTGGTAAAAGATCTGGCCGCGCGATTTCCGGAACTTAAACAATCATGACCGGCCAAAAATCCAAAATCCAAAATCCAAAATCCAAATGGTTATGGTTTCTGGCCGCCCCCGTGATTCTATTTCTGGATTATCTTACGAAAATCTGGGCGATAGGCGCGCTTAAAATACCGCGGAGGTCGATAGAGGTCATTCCGGGATATTTCGATTTTTCATACGCCGAAAACACCGGTGTCGCTTTCGGGATTTTTGATTCCGCCGAATACGCATGGAAGCCCTACGCGCTTGCGGCGCTGGCAATTGTGGCGGTCGCGGCGATTGTTTATTACTATCACAAGAGTCCTTCAGGCAGGAATCTGCTGCATTTCGCGCTGGGGCTGACAACAGGCGGCATTTTGGGAAATCTCGGCGACCGGATATTTCGCGGATATGTCGTTGATTTTATCGAGTGGCATATACGCGATTCATTTTACTGGCCGAATTTCAATATCGCGGACGCGGCCATTTCCGTGGGAATCGCGCTTTTGATAATCGACGTAATTAAAAATCCGGATAGCCGTCAGTGATCAGGCATATGCGTAACCGCACGGCGGCGGGCTGCGAATCATCTCCATGCATCGTTCCTTTAGCGCCTGCGGCGCTGAAGGAGTGCGCGTGAAGATATCGGGGTTGTTGCTTTTGTTTGCCATGCTTCTGGTCTGCGTTGCGGAATCTCCGGCGGCGGATTTTGACGCGGCGCTTTCAGGGATGGAGAAACGATACGCGGCGGCGGAT